>CAVEYH010000001.1:0-25477 GCA_963620055.1 bacterium
TTTCCGTTCGCTTTTGCATAATACCAAAAAAGAGACGAAAAAATCGCCTCTTTTTCTTGTTTTGTATTTTTATTCAATATAATGCATATTTATACTTTCTCGAGCTCAAATACGGTAAACGAACGCGGTAAAAGCACGGCTTCTCTATCGGTAGGCACGTCCTTAATCGTGACACGCTCGTCGCCGAAAGAGTTGGTTTCGTTCATGTTGTCGGACACCATAACCTTACGCGCGGTCTCTTTGTATTTGTCGAATCCGTACAATTTAAGATCGAGTTTTACTTTGTCTTTACCGCTTCTGTTTACCGCATAAACATACAGTTTATCGTCTTTGCCTGCCACCAAAACGTCCGCAATCGGCACGTCTTTATGTGCGGATGTGTCATATGTCGGGCAATCGATCTTCACATTGTACACGGTCCCGCCCTTAATAGCGGACATAGCGCGGAACGGGAAGTATATTGTCTGACGGAACGATTTTCCGCCCGTTTCCGTCATGACCAGTCCGATTACATTCACCAGCTGGGCAAGGCACGCGATTTTTACTCTGTCAACATGACGTAAAATTGTCATCATCATGAGCGCAGTAACCAGTGAATCTTCGAACGTGTAAATATCCTCTAATTGCGGAGATGCGATTTGCCACTTCGCCAGCTCGGCATCACTCTGGTTGCTGTGGTACCATACGTTCCACTCGTCGAACGAGAGATTGATCGTCTTTTCTTTGCGCTTTCTCGCCTTGACCGCATCACAACATGCGATAACTTCACCGATAAACTTTTCCATGTCAATCGGTTTTGCCAAAAAGTCGTCGGTATCGCCTTCGTTATTACCATAATAGGTGTGTAGTGAAATATAATCCGTTTCGTCGTACGCAAGATCAAGCACGGTCTCTTCCCATTCGCCGAACGTAGACATTGCTCTGGCGGAACTACCGCAAGCAACTAGTTCAATGCTCGGATCGACCATTTTCATTAGCTTCCCTGCCTCGCATGCGATTCTGCCGTACTCTTCCGCGGTCTTGTGACCGATCTGCCATGACCCGTCCATCTCGTTACCGAGACACCATAGTTTTACTCCGTATGGCTCTTTGTGACCGTTTTCGGCGCGCAAATCGGAATAATAACTTCCGGTTTCGCTGTTGCAATATTCAACAAGATTTTTCGCACTTTCGGGCGTACCGGTACCCAAGTTGACGGACATCATCGGCGAGACTCCGCATTTCAAAGCCCACTTCATAAATTCGTCCGTGCCAAAAGTATTCGGCTCTATCCCGAACCAAGCAAGTTCGCGCCGTGGCTTCCTATTCTCTTTTGGACCGATGCCGTCCTCCCAGTTGTAACCTGACACGAAGTTTCCGCCCGGATATCTCACAACGGACACCCCGAGGTCTTTTGCATAGTCAATGACGTCGTTACGGAATCCGTCTTCATCTGCGCACGGTGCAGATTCGTCATACAATCCGCCATACACCGCACGTCCCATATGTTCGACAAACGATCCGAACACACGCTCATCGACTTTGCCCACCTCAAAATCCTTACATGCGATTACTTTTACTTTTTTCATCATCATTCTCTCCTCTTATTTTAACGATAAAAAACCGTCTTTTTATTCAAGCTCGAATGCACCGGTGTACAGTTGATAGTACTTTCCGCGCTCGGCTATAAGTTGATCATGCGAGCCGCGCTCGATAACCTTGCCGAGTTCAAGCACCATGATCACGTCCGAATTCTGCACGGTCGACAGACGGTGCGCAATGACGAAAACCGTCCTACCTTCCATAAGTCTGTCCGTACCCTTTTGAACAAGCGCCTCCGTTCTCGTATCGATAGACGAAGTAGCTTCGTCCATTATCATGACGGGCGCATCCTTGACTGCGGCACGTGCGATAGACAGCAACTGTCTTTGTCCCTGCGAGAGGTTGGCTCCGTCCGAAGTCAACATGGTGTTATAGCCGTCCGGCAAACGCCTGATAAAATCGTCCGCATACGCAAGTTTTGCGGCTTCGATACATTCTTCGTCCGTAGCCGACAATCTGCCATATCTAATGTTTTCCATTACGGTGCCGGTAAACAAGTTTGTATCCTGCAAAACTATACCCAAAGAACGTCTAAGATCCGCTTTCTTGATCTTGTTAATGTTTATTCCGTCGTACCTGATCTTGCCGTCCGCTATATCGTAGAAACGGTTGATTAGGTTGGTAATCGTCGTCTTGCCGGCACCCGTTGCACCGACAAACGCGACTTTTTGACCGGGGTGAGCATACAGTGACACATCGTGCAATACGATCTTATCGGGTATATAACCGAAGTCGACGTCGTACATCTGTATATCGCCTTTTAGCTCCGTATAAGTGACCTCACCGTCCACCTTATGGGGATGCTTCCATGCCCAATGTCCGGTACGCTCCTCACATTCGGTGATCGTGCCGTCATCGGCAATTTTGCATCTAACCAGCGTTACATAGCCGTCGTCCGTTTCGGGTTCTTCGTCGGTCATTGCAAAAATCCTCGATGCACCGGCAAGTCCCATTACAACGGAGTTAAGCTGTTGCGACATTTGCGAAATGAGGTTCGTGAACTGCCTGCTTATCGGAAGAAACGAGATAATAATTCCTAAAAACTCCGCCGGGTTAAACTCTTGGAATCCGGTGATCGTAAGGTTTCTTACACTCGACACGAGTAGCAATCCGCCAACAAACGCAACTAAGACATACAATAAGTTACCGAGATTTCCGAGAATAGGCATCAATACGTTAGCAAACGAGTGCGCACTCGTAGCGTCGGCACACAATTTATCGTTTTTCTCGTCGAATCCTTTTTTAGATTGTTCTTCGTGACAGAAAACTTTGATAACCTTCTGCCCTTGCATCATCTCTTGAACGTAGCCTTCCTCGGCGCCCAAGGACATCTGCTGTTGCATAAAGAATTTTGCACTCTTTCCGCCTATGTTCTTTGTGACAAACATCATTAAAAACACGCCTGCAAAAATTACGAGCGACAGCCAAATGCTGAAATTAAACATGATGACGAGTAGTGTTACCAGACTGACCGTAGACGACAGAATCGACGGCAAACTTTGCGACACCAACTGACGAAGCGCGTCCGTATCGTTGGTGTATGCGCTCATTATATCGCCGGTCTTGTGCGTATCGAAGAAGCGTATCGGATATGACTGCATTTTGTTAAACATATCCGTTCTCATTTGGTGTAAGAATTTTTGCGTGAGCGTAGCCATAAGTCTATTGTACACAAACGAACAAATCGTGCTGACCGCATAGACAATAGCCATTGTCGCGATTATTTTTATTAAAGCCGGGAAAACGTATTGCGTCCATACGTTGAGCATGTCCGAATCGGTCGCACCGTTCGGAATAAGGTTTAGCCCTTCACCTAAAATCGAATAGACTTTGTTTAGGAATACCGACGACAAGACACCGGATATTGCCGTGACTATAATACATACCACAATGATCGACAGTAACACTTTGTTCTTTTGGAGCAAGAGCTTAATCAGTCTGCCCATCGTACCTTTCTTTGCTTTTTCGGGAGCGCCATTCATTGGCTTTGGACGTTTCGGCATATTATTTCTCCTCCCTGTTCTGTGAATAGTAGAGTTCTTTGTAAATTTCGTTATCTTTCAATAGCGTTTCGTGATTGCCTATAGCGGAGATCGAACCGTTCTCCATGATGATAATCTTGTCGGCATCTTGAACGGACGCTATACGCTGAGCGATAATGATCTTTGTCGTATCGGGAATATAATCTTTGAACGCTTTTCTGATGAGCGCATCGGTTTTTGTATCGACTGCCGACGTAGAGTCGTCCAAAATAAGTATTTTCGGATTCTTGAGCAATGCTCTTGCGATGCAAAGTCTTTGCTTTTGTCCGCCCGAAACGTTGACACCGCCTTGTTCGATGTACGAATCGTACTTGTCGGGAAAACGCTGAATAAATTCGTCCGCCTGAGCAAGTTTTGCGGCGGTCAACACTTCTTCGTCCGTTGCGTTCTCATTGCCCCAGCGGAGGTTTTCGGCGATCGTACCGGAGAACAACACGTTCTTTTGCAATACCACCGAAACGGCGTTTCTCAATGCTTCGACGTCATAATTCCTGACGTCCACTCCGCCGACTTTTACGTCACCGAACGACACATCATACAGACGCGGAATCAAATTGACAAACGACGACTTGCCCGAACCTGTCGCTCCGATAATGCCAACGGTTTCACCGCTCTTTATGCTGACATTGATATTTTCCAGTGCATAACGCTCGGCTTTTTCGGAATATTTGAAACAAACGTCGTTAAACTCGATACTACCGTCTTTTATCTCGGTAATCGCATTTTCGGGTGACGTGATCGTACTCTTCTCTCTCAATACTTCCGCAATACGTTCTGCCGATGCTGTACTCATTATGACCATGACCATTATCATGGAAACCATCATAAGACTGGACAAGATTTGGAACGAATAGGTCATAAAGCTCTGTAATTCGGTGATCTTTAGCACACTACCACCTTTTTTAATGATGATTGCAGAACCTACAAGGTATATTGCGATAAGCCCGATATACACGCAAAAATTCATGAGCGGCATATTCCAAGCAACGATTTTTTCCGCCTTGGTAAAATCACGTCTTACATTATCGGATGCCTTGTAAAACTTCTCTTTTTCGTAGTCCTCTCTGACGTAAGATTTTACGACACGCATAGCCCTGACGTTCTCTTCGACAGACTCGTTCATTGCATCGTACTTTCTGAATATTCTGTTGAAAAACGGTATGGCCTTCCTCATTATTATGACTAGGCCCACAATAAGTATAGGAGCGGTACATAAGAAAATAAGTGCCATTTTAACGTTTATCACGAATGCCATGATTATAGAGAATATCAACATGAACGGAGAACGCACTGCCGTACGTATTATCATCATGTACGCCATCTCTACGTTGGTTACGTCGGTTGTAAGTCTCGTTACGAGCGAAGACGAAGAAAATTTGTCGATATTCGCAAACGAAAAATCTTGTATGCTGTAATACATGTCTTTTCTCAAATTCTTTGCAAAACCGCTAGACGCCTTCGCACAGAAGAGCCCCGACAACGATCCGCATGTGAGTGAACCGAGCGCAAGTGCGATCAACACTCCGCCGTACTTTAATATTTCGGTTAAAATGTCTTCGGCATGTCCCGCACTCCCGACTTGTTCGATCTTATCGAGCAAAAGTGTCATGACGTACGGAATCAAAACTTCCAACACAACTTCCATTGCTACGAATATAGGTGCCAATATCGAGTCTTTTTTGTATTCTCTTACCGATTTTTTTAGCACCATTGCATCGGCGATAAGACCTCGTGTCTTGTCTTTTAGCTTTTTCATTTTGTCTCCTTCCTAAAAATCTCTATGATGTAATCTACGTCGGGTAAAATCATTCTTTCTTTTATATCTTTTGGCGCGATAACATAACCGAGCGTCGCACCTTGCATTATCGAAAAGAACAGTCTTGCACTCTCTTTTGCCGTATGCTTGTCGCTAAAATAGCCTGCTTTTTGTCCGTCGGCAAACAGTTTTTCCAGTCTCACGATAGGCGGATCGTGCTTCTCTTCGCACTTTGGCGGAGGCGGAAGCGTATTACTGTTCCCCGTAAAGCACATGGACACAAAAAAGTAATAAAAATACGCAAAATTTTCGTCGTTTTTTAGCTTATAGAACATGTCCTCGATAAGTATTCGCAACTTTTCGTTGTAATCGTGCTGAGCATCTATCGTCTTTAATAGCTCGTCGTCCGATTTTTCATGCTCTATCCGCATCGTTTCTCTAAAAACTTCTTGCTTGCTGTTAAAGTAATGATAAAAAAGCCCGTGACTACATCCCGCCTTTTTTACGATATCTTCTATCGTGGCGGAATCATAGCCCTTTTCACAGAACACTCTCAGCCCCGCAAGAGCAATTTCTCTCTTTCTCGATTCTTTTACGCTACTCGGCGTATTCATTTTTTCGTCCATTGTTTTTTACCCGTGATTGACATAAAAGTCAACTATGGTATTATACGACTATAAAATTGATATGTCAAACAATTATGCGCACTAAAAATTAAAAATATTGACACAAAAGTCAACACATTTTTCACATTCGCCGACATGCTTTCACATAAAAATTCTAACGATAAAAATAACTCGATTTTGTGTTTCTTGTTATCTTTTCACGGCGTTGTTTTTTTTGTTGCCGGTTTCTCTTTTCGGCGTGATTTTGCTTTTCTAGTTGTTTCCGCTTCTCATTGCGTTTTCCTATTTTTGCCGTTATAAAAAATAAATTGCGACACCCATAGATCGAACATAATTTACAAATAAAAACGCAAGCCGAATTCTTTTTTACTCGGCTCGCGCATTTAACGTCATATAAAATTGTCGGTTAGGCTATTTATCCTATATAAAGATAGGCAATAAGTGCGATTGCCGTAACGAACAGTGCGATTACCACCGCAAGCACGACCCAAGCCGTGATTTTGTATGGCTTGATATCGCATTTTAGAAACTTTGACACGCAAGCGAGCGAGATGACTCCGGTAACAAGTTGCCCCGTATAGAGCAACAATGCAAGCGGAATGACAAAGATGAGTGCAACCCATTCTCCGTTGCTTTCCCCGGAATTTGAGCTTGCCATCGTCAAAAATAATATCAACGTTGCCGCGACAAAGCACACTGCCGACACTCCGGCAAATATCGAACCAGTAATAAGTCTGCTCTTATTCATATTTTCACCTCTATAAAATTTTTTTAGCGATTGTTGTTCTTGTATTCGGAAGACAATAATATCGGTCCGTTGTCTGTAATCTTGTAAAATTCGAGACGATCCGAGTATTCGTAGATCAGCATGTTGGGATCCATGCGAGTGCGGAAAATCGCAGGCTTTTCGGGTACGGCACTCGGAAAAACAATACTGTCGCCTCCGCTCCCGCGCGAATAGCTCTGCCTCGAAAAATCTCCGAATCCGCTACCGTCAAAACCACTACGTGAAAAATCACTGCCACCGTCGCGATTAAAACCGTTATCGCTACTACTATTAAAACCGTCTCGGCTAAATCCGCTATCGCTACTACTATTAAAACCGTCGCGATTAAAACCGTTATCGCTACTACTATTAAAACCGTCTCGGCCAAATCCGTTACTGCCGTTATTGCGTGAAAAATCGTTGTTTACAAATGAATCGGTATTACGATTATTCGCAGCATCGCGCTCGGGATAATAACTGAAGAATCCCGGATCTCCGCCGGTATATTCATGTCTCTGCGGTCCGCGATCGATATTGTATCCGTAAAATTGTGACGTGGCAGAAGTGCTTGTTTCACTCCCGTTTGTATTGTTTCCGAAATTCCCGTTCTGCGGTTGTTGAGATTGCTGTTGATTATACGGCTGTTGCGCATACGGTTGATTATTCGGTTGTTGAGATTGTTGAGGTTGTTGAGATTGTGGCTGATCTTGCGGAGCGGAACGAGTTATAGTCGGAGTCGAATTGTCTCCGTCCACACCCGCAATAAACTGTGCCTTGTCACGATTCGTGTTCATCTCTTTCGCATAGCTCGACGATCTTCCTTTTTCCACTTTGTTCTTTCCTATACGGCGGGCAAAGTTTGTACATGCAAACGCTATTGCAAGCACGAGCGTAACGCAAAGTCCGATAACGTATATTCCCCACACCGACGAAAATGCCGTACGTGTAACGGCTACCACGATCACGAACAACAGCGAATAAGCCACGGGTACCCACAGCCACAGCTTGAACAATAAAAATTTTAATATTCTCAGTACGACGTTGCCCGACGAAACGGAACCTTCCATTCGCTTGCACTCCTTTTGTTTAACGCCCGAGGGGGGCGAAATGTCACACTCGGGCGTTATAACTTCTACTAATAATTGTTTTGTGTAATGACTCGCATGTGTCTGCTTACGCAAAACACACGGCTAGATTACTTTATAATGTCTGTACCCATGTACGGAATCAAAACTTCCGGTACTCTCACGGTGCCGTCGGGATTCTGGAAGTTCTCTAGGATTGCCGCCGTAGTTCTGCCTACTGCGAGACCGCTACCGTTTAGCGTATGGACAAAACCGGTTTTGCCGTCGCGCGTGCGGTACTTGATGTTCATTCTGCGCGCCTGATAGTCGACGAAGTTCGAGCATGACGATATCTCGACGTATCTGCCGTAAGACGGAAGCCATACTTCGATGTCATAGGTCTTTGCGGACGAAAATCCGAGGTCACCGGTAGATAGGCAAACCACACGATACGGAAGCCCGATCTTTTGCAAAATAAGTTCCGCTTCGCTAGTGAGCGATTCGAGTTCTTCCCAGCTCTTGTCCGGCATAGTGAATTTCACAAGCTCGACTTTGTTGAATTGATGCTGACGAATAAGTCCGCGAGTATCTCTGCCGGCACTGCCTGCCTCACCACGGAAGCATGCAGTGTATGCGCAATAATAGTACGGAAGCGAATCCGCATCGAGCACGTCTCCGCGATACATGTTCGTCACGGGGACTTCTGCCGTCGGGATCAAGAAATAATCCGTATTTTTTACGGCATAAGCGTCCTCTTCGAACTTCGGAAGCTGACCGGTACCCGTCATGCTGTCACGATTTACCATGAACGGCGGGAAAATCTCGGTATAGCCGTTTGCGGTGTGCGTATCGAGCATAAAGTTGTAGATTGCACGCTCGAGTCTTGCGCCCAAACCGCGATAAACGGTGAAACGCGTGCCGGTGAGCTTTGCCGCGGTGGCGGGATCGAGTATCTTTAGCTGATCACCGATGTCCCAATGCGCCTTAGGCGTAAAATCGAACTTCGTCGGTTCCATGAACTTACGGATCTCGACGTTTTCCGTATCGTCTTTTC
Organism: bacterium; assembly: GCA_963620055.1. GTDB lineage: Bacteria > Bacillota > Clostridia > Christensenellales > Pumilibacteraceae > UBA10677. Next base: position 8,890 of record CAVEYH010000001.1, read on the forward strand.
CGATCGGTACGGTTTTATCCGGAATATTCGGGATGGAAAGCATAGCCATTCTAAGTTTTGATTCGATAGGTCCGAGTTGATCGTCGAGAGCCTTGATTTTCTCTCCGACGTCCTTCATTCTTGCGATGATCTCGGATGCGTCTTTCTTTTCTTTTTTGAGCGTTGCAACCTGAGCGGACTCGCGATTTCTCTCGGCTTTTAGTGCCTCGACTTCCTTTAAGATGTCACGGCGATTGCGGTCAAGTTCTAGGACAATGTCCACGTCGTACTCACCGCTACGAGTCTTCATAGCCGCTTTTACGAGGTCGGCATTTTCCACAACAAATTTCACGTCTAACATAAATCTAACCTTCTTGGTAAATTATACCGCTATTATATACCAATGTCACAAAAAAATCAAGAGTTCACCGCTTTTTGTGACTAGTTTTTGCGAAAAAATTTGCTTTTGCACGGCACAAACGGTAAACCTTCGGATTTGTCTTACTTTACGACCGTATAACCTGCCTTCACGACCGCTTTTTCTAGGACTTTGTCGGCAACGTCTTTACTCAACGTAACAACTGCCGTACCCGACTCGTGACTTACGACGGCGGACTCGACGCCCTTGACCGCTTCTAGCGCATCCTGAACGCGCTTTGAGCAATGTCCACAACTCATACCTTCAATTTTCAATGTTTTTTCCATGGTTGTTTCCTCCGTAACCAAATTATTTTTTTTGCCATCGTGATGGCGATTATAACGTATTTCTTTCTTTGGGTTGAACAGATTGAGCCGTAGCGCGTTGCACACCACACACACGCTGGACAAGCTCATTGCCGCCGCTCCGAACATGGGATCCAACTCCCAACCGGTGAGCGGAATCCACGCACCTGCCGCAAACGGTATACACAGCGCGTTGTAAATAAACGCCCAAAACAAATTCTCTTTTATGTTCGTAAGCGTGCGCTTCCCGAGTCTTAGTGCCTCCGCAACCCCCGACAATCCGTTCCCTGACAGCACAACGTCCGCCGCGTCTATCGCAACATCCGTGCCCGCTCCTATTGCGATCCCGAGATCCGCGGTTGTGAGCGCCGGAGCATCGTTTATTCCGTCACCGACCATCGCAACTCTGCCTTGCTTTTTTAGCTCGGCGACTACTTTTTCTTTGCCGTCCGGAAGCACACCTGCGATAACTTCGTCCACACCTGCTACCATACCTACGGCATTTGCCGTGCGCTCGTTGTCACCGGTCAGCATAACGACTTTTATGCCCATGCGTTTTAGCGCGGCTATCGACTGCACGCCGTCTGTTTTAATCGGATCGGCAACGGCAATCACCCCCAAAAGTCTGTCGTCAAGCGCAAAATATAGCGGGGTTTTTCCATTGTTTGCGAGTTCGTCCGCACGATACAATATCTCTTCACTCGGCTTTGCTATCGAGCCTATAAACTTTGCATTACCGCCGTAAATCGTCTTTCCACCGAACACACCGGACAAGCCGTTCCCAGGTCGCGCCTCGAAATCTTCGACTTCCCCCGCTGTATAGCCCTTCTCTTCGGCATAATCGCAAATCGCTTTTGCCAGCGGATGTTCACTCTTTTTCTCCAGCGAATATGCAAAACTGACAAGTTCGGTTTCGTCTCCGTCCGCTGTGATAACATCAGTCACTGCCGGATGGCCTTCGGTGATCGTGCCCGTCTTGTCAAGCGCCACAATATCGATCTTTGCCGCGGTTTCGAGTGCCTCGGCCGTCTTAAACAACAATCCGTGCTTTGCGCCTTTTCCGCTCCCGACCATGATCGCAACCGGTGTAGCGAGTCCCAATGCACACGGACAAGAAATAACAAGCACCGAGATCGCACGCGCAAGAATAAACCCGATATCTTTGCCGGCTATCGCCCACGCTATTGCCGTGATTGTCGCTATACCGATGACTGTCGGAACAAACACGCCCGAAACCTTGTCCGCGATCTTTGCAATCGGTGCTTTTGTCGCCGCCGAGTCTTCGACGAGTTTTATAATCCGCGCAAGTGCCGTATCTTTGCCGACATTTGTCGCGCGGCAACGCAAAAATCCCGACGTGTTGATCGTAGCGGCACTCACTTTGTCACCCTCTGCCTTGTCTACCGGCACACTCTCCCCGGTGAGCGCGGATTCGTTCACCGCCGAAAATCCGTCAATAACCACGCCGTCTACCGGTATGCTCTCCCCGGGTCTTACGACAAACACATCACCCACAACCACTTCGGCTGCCGAAACGCTGACCTCTTTACCGTCCCTTTCCAGCGTGGCGGTCTTTGGCGTAAGACTAACAAGGCTCTTTATTGCATCTGTGGTCTTGCCTTTTGCACGCGCTTCCAACGTTTTGCCGATAGTAATCAGTGTCAAAATCATTGCCGAAGACTCAAAATAAAGCCCGTGCAAGTATTCCATCGCTTGCGCTTCGTCTGCCGAAGTCATCATAAACATGACTACAATGCTATATAAGTATGCCACACCCGAACCCATCGCAACCAACGTGTCCATGTTCGGCGAGCCATGCATTACGCTACGAAATCCGCTGACAAAAAACCGACGGTTTATAACCAGTACCAACGTGGTAAGTAGCAATTCTATCAATGCAAGTGCCATGTGATTGTGACCGAGCGATTCGGGTAACCACCAGCCCCACATGACATGTCCCATCGAAACGTACATAAGCAAAACAAGTACCACGATCGACGAAATCAACCGCTTAAGCAAATCTTTCTCTGCTATGTTTTCGCTCTTTTTCGGCTCGATTGCGATACCGTCACCGCTTACGGCCGTTGCGCCGTAGCCTGCCTTCACAACGGCGGAAATCACCGCCTCGTCGCCGGCCGTCCCTTCTACACCCATATCACCGGTCAACAAATTGACCGCGCAAGACGTCACTCCGCTCACCTTTTTTACGGCTTTTTCAACTCTTGCCGAGCAAGCCGCACAACTCATTCCCGTTACTTTGTATTGTCTCATATCGCACTCACTTCATCAATTTTTCGACAAGCCGAGCAAGCTCCTCCGCCGTCTCCGTCCTGCCGTCTCTAAGATCGGTCGTGACACAAGTGCGTATATGCGTGGACAACAGCTCTCGATTGACCGCATTAAGCCCGGCCACTGATGCCATTACTTGCACAATAATGTCCGTGCAGTACGCATCGTTTTCAACCATCTTTTCTATACCGCGAATCTGCCCTTCGACTCGTTTTAACCTGTTTACAATCGCCGCGCGTTCTTTCTCCGTGCGTGCTTTCTTTCGTGCGCAACACTCACAAACCGATTTACTGTCTATGGGTGCGCCGTCGCAGTTTTGGCACTCTATCGTATTTTTTTCTTGTTCCGTCACGTCTTCACCTCAAATTATTATTGCACATACTGTTTAACGTTTTTTTCAGTGCATTTGTTTATATATTCGCAATCGTGTATTTATAATCGCATACCCCCTAAGGGTATTATTATTGTACTACCGCATCTGTACCTTGTCAAGTGTTTTTATAAATTTATACCACAATGCTTGACTTTGATTTTTTGTAATCACAAAAAAACAAAAATGCGCAAACGCTACTCCATAAAAACAAAAATGCGCAAGTCTCGACTCGCACACTTTTGAAACTCAATATAGGGTTTATCTATGATTTTATGCGCCTTAGGCTAGATCATTATGGTTACGGCTATAAGGCCGTTTCATCGTAAGATTAAGGACGCCATAAGGCTTTACCGCTATTATTATTTTAAGATCTTCTTGGCTTTTTTGCGGATGGCTTTTACTGCCGGAATGACGATGAGAATGATAACAACTATGGCAAAAATGCACAGAGCGATGTACCGCCAATCGACACTCTTTTCCTGAGTTTTTACGATAGGATCCGCGCCATAGAATAGACTGAATTCACTTGTCTCGGAATTGTAACGCACGGACAAAACTATCGATCCGTTTTGATCGGTGCGCAAGATATTTTCGTCCTTGAAACCTTCGTTTTTGAACTGAGTCAATTTTTCTTCGTGCGGGTGACCGTAGCTGTTGTTTAGTCCGCAACTAACGATAATCAGCGTATTAGGGCGTGACTCTTCGGTTGTAATAGCCTCGACATACGCCTCGCCCGTACTCGTTCTACTGCCATGGTGACCGGCTTTGATCGCATCCACCGCATAAGTGTCGGTAAACACCGAGAACTTGCCTTCGCCCTCTTTCGCTTTTTCCGCGAACTCGGCTTCGCCCTCCTTTTCACAGTCACCGCTGAGTGCGATCTTGATGCCCTCGTACTCTAGAATCATGATCGGAGAATAATTGTTCCAATCCTTATAACTGTTGCTATTAGGACCGTAGAAACTCAACGTATAGTAGCCGTCCTCGCCCTCGGTCGCAACCGACGAATCCGGCACGATCGGATCGAGCTCGTACGAATTTATATAAACCGTATATTCATCGCCGAACTTTTCTCTGCCCTTTTCGGACGCAGAAATTACATCCTTATACGCGGCAGTTGCTTTTGACACGCAATCGGAAGTTAATAGATCCGCATCGGGATCGATATAGTCCTTGTAATTGCACTTTACGTTCGGGCGGTAAAACGTCTTTGCTGGGTAAGTATTGAGTACGTCGTCCAGCGATCCGCAGTGATCCGAATCGGTATGCGTGAGTATGGCATAATCAAAATATGTTATTTTGTTGCCGTCTTTGTCGCGAATATTCTCGTCGATATAGTTGAGTAATGCGTCTTTTGCGTCCTTGTCTCCGCCGTCGATAATCATTTTCTTGTCGTCGGGGAATTCGACAATACAAGCATCGCCCTGTCCTACGTCCACAAAATGCACATTAAGGTCGTCACCTACACTCTCCGTCCTGATCTCTCCGGCCGAAGTGCCGTCATACTCGGCCTCGTTGATTTTCTCAAGTCCGAGCGCAAGGTTGATTTGGTTCTCGAACAGCAGACTTACTCCGAGCAATACGCCGACAATGAGTACAATCGCTATTCTTATACCCCAATGCTGTTTTTTAGACTTTCTGCCTTTCCCGCCGTTGCCGGAATTGCGGTTACCTCCGCCAAAGTCACCGCCAACGATAGTGTCACGATTTGCAGTCTTACTGCTCGTACTCTTCTTTGATTCGGAAGCAGATTTTTTCTTTGATCCGGATCCGCCCCTATTGTTCTTACTTTCAGCCATAGTTTTTTCTCCTAGCGATTATTTATACATGAGCGCGAGAATCTCGTCGCATTTTTGCTTTGCCGACTCGTAACCTAATCTATACATCTCTTCGTAACCTTCTTTGTCCGTCGATTTGAACGCGGATAGATCGGGGGCAACGATTATATCCGAATTAACAAGTCCATGAACGGAAGCATTCGCTCCCATTATGTCGAACGACGCTTTCAGCACGCTGATAAGTCCCGTTTCGGTAGTGCCTCCTCCGCGTGTCGGATTTACGTCCACGGTGACGACATTGTCCGCCCCCAGCATGCGGCACACGTCCGCCGGAATATTGTCCAACAGTCCGCCGTCCACAAGATGTTTTTCGCCTATTACGAGCGGTTTGAAAAATAACGGAACGGTACTGGATGCTGCGGCGGCAGTTGCCACGGATCCCGAATCGAGAATAACTTGTTTACCTTCGACGAGGTCGGTCGCAACCGCATAAAACGGTTTTTTCAGGTCTGAAAACTGCACGTCGCCTATAAGATCCGACACAATACGTCCGATCTTCATCGAGTCGTCCGGTGACCAGATAAAACCTTTTTTAATGTCCTTCATTTCAAGCTTCGAGCCGTAAGCGAGCATGTCTTTCGGCTCCACGCCCGCGGCATAAAGTGCGCCAACGATACTCCCTGCGGAACAACCGACAACAAAATCAAAATCGATGTTCGCCTCTTTGAACGCTTGCAACGCACCTATATGCGCAAAACCTCTCGCACCGCCTCCGCCCAAACACAGCGCGGTAGTGCCTCGCTTTTTCAGTTTACCGCCGACAAGTGCACGATTGCGTTTTAACCTGCGCTTGTTCTCGGTCTGCTCCGCTTTTAGCCGTTTATTTTGCTTGTGATTGTCCCACCATTTCATTATGCTTTCAGTTTCCCTTATCGATTTTATTGCCGTTTGTCTTTATTGACTCCGTTTCGTGCTTTTTGCCTTTATCCTTGTCTTTATTTGCGTGCTCTAACTTTTTGTCCTCGGTCTCGGCATATAGCTCCTCTTCGTCGTTTTCGGTGTGGTGTTTTACACTCTCGAACAATATAGAAACGCGTGGCATCACAATGAGCGAAACCACGAGCGAAGTGCCGGCTTGGATCAGCCCCGACACAAAATTAAACAGGGAAGCTTCCCAGCCGTATAACATAAGATCCGTGAGAAAGTATCCCAGCACCATCCACGTACCGGCAATTAGCGTCGAGAATAATCTACGCAAAATCGGACGTTGTTTGCGGAAAACGTAAGAGTACAATATTCCGCAGAGAAAACCTTCTCCGCCCTTTACAACAAAAGTAAACGGCGCATATACCGCAAATCCCGAAAAAATGTCGGCCAGCGACGAACCGATCGCACCGGATATCATTCCGCCCATAGGCCCGAGCAGTGACGCGGCAAGAAAAATCAATGCGTCTCCGAAGTTGATGTAGCCTTTGCCCCACGGAATTTGCACGAATATCGTGAGAACACATACGAGTGCCGAAAATAACGCGATAAGCACAATATAAAATGTTGTCGATTTGTCGATTTTCTTCACCGTAGTTCACTCCGAATCTATAACCGCTTTAAGACTACTCTATTATCCCAAATTTTACGGCAAGCGGGCAGATAAATTCCGCCCGCATCCCTTCGTTTTATTCTTGTAATTTTTGTCGTACGCTCTGGCGCACTTGCTCTTTACAGTGCCTCGACCTTGACCTTGATCTTTGCAGAGATCTCGGCGTAAGGCTTGACTACGACATCGTAAATGCCGACAGATTTAATGACGTCAGGCAATACGATCTTCTTTTTGTCGATATTGATGCCGTTCTGCGCGAGTGCATCCGCAACGGCTTGGGTATTAAGCGAGCCGAACAATTTGCCGGTTTCGCCCACTTTTATTTTAACCACAACGGTCGTACCTTGTATGCGGTTCGCGAGTGCCTGCGCCTCGGCACGTTCCACGGCTTTGCGATGCTCGTCCGCAGCCTTGGATATGCCGATACTGTTGACCATGTTAGCCGTTGCCTCCACCGCCAAACCGTTTTTTATGAGATAATTGCGCGCATAACCGTCGCTGACATTGACTATATCGTTTTTCTTGCCCTGACCTTTTACGTCGGCCGTAAGTACTACTTTCATAAGAGTTCCCTCCGATTTTCTTATATTCTAGCCTAAAACGGCATATTTGTCAAGAAATAGTACACCTTAAATAGCACGCCTTGCCGAGCATCGCATGCAATTTTCTCGTGTATGCCGCTCGGCACAAAAAAATTATCGCCTGATATCGCCTTCCGATAAAATACCTTTGATATCATCGAGATTTTTTACAAAATATATGCCTTTTTGCCGTTCGCTCGTCGACAGTCCTTTTTCGATCATCTTGTCGAGCAAGTGCTTGAGATCATCGTAATAGCCGTCGAGATTGTACAAAATGCACGGCGCGTCAAGATGCTTTAACGATACTTTCGACATAACTTCGGCAATCTCTTCGAGCGTGCCCGTTCCGCCCGGAAACGCAATAAACGCATCGCCGAGTTCGATCATGATATTCTTGCGCTCCGTCATGTCCTTGGTCACGATAAGTTTAGTCAAGCCCTCGTGCTGGAATTCGTTCTCGACAAAAAATTGCGGTTCTACACCCGTCACTTCTCCGCCGTGGGTTAAGACGCTGTCCGCAAGCATGCCCATGAGTCCCGACTTTGATCCGCCGTATACCAGTGAATTTCCGCTCGAACCGATCCATGCGCCGAGTTCCGAAACCGCCTTCTCCAGCATCGGATCGTTACCTTTGTATGCACCGAGATATACCGTAATGTTCATGCCATTATGCTCCTTTTTGTCTTTTTACCCGATACTATATAACTACTTTCTCCAATTACCGTAAACTTCGTTTGCCGATACGACGTACGAGAACGTGTCGGGATATTTTTTTAAGATGCGCTCGAGCTCGCCGATTTGACGACGCTTTATTACACAAATGAGTAGTTTATGATGTTTGCCGGTGTACTGACCGATCGCATCGATTATCGTCACGCCTTTACCGATCAGATCGAATATCTCCGCACTGATCTCGTCGGGGTGATTGGTTATGATCTCGGCCTTTATCGCGGACCTCGAACCCTTGATAAACTTGTCGGAAACCGCGCTCGACGCGAACGATTCGATAATTGCCAAAAATACGGGGGTGAGTGTCTTGTCATAGACGAAGAACGAAAACAACACTATAGTCGAATCGATTATGAATATAAGCCACGACAAGCCGAGATCCGGACGCTTTTTCTGTATGATCGCACCTATCGTATCGGTCCCGCCCTGACTACCGCCGGCACGCACCATGATAGTGAACGACAGCCCGCACATTACACCACCGAATACGGCGGCAATTACGGTTTCACCCGCTCCCGCATTATACAACAGTGAACCTCCGGCATTCACGACAAGTTTGTTTAATTGCTCGATTGCGATCGTGACCAAGCTACATAGCACGGTAAACCCTGCCGTCGCGAATACATATCGCTTTGACAAAAAGAAATACGCGAGTACGAGTAGCGGTATATTCAATGCAATGTTAAAGTAACCGAAGTTAATACCCGTGATATATTCGAGCATGACAGCAAGGCCCGTGATACCGCCTACGGCGAACCCGTTAGGCGAAATAAAACAATATGTGCCTATACCTCGCAACAGCGATGCGACAACCACAAGCAAAATAACGTTCGCGATAGAACGTGCCTTGCTCTCGGTCGGCGGAGGCACAACAACTTCTTTTCCGTTTTTTAGCCTGATTACTCTACCGCCGTTTTCGCTAACACTATAACCTGCTACATTATAGCAGTCCTGTTCTTCTTCACTTATTCCGTGCGTTTCACCGGAGTCCGCATCACCGCTTTGTGTGTCGGTTTTGTCCGTCTCGTCGCCATCTGCGACCAAACTGTCACTCTTCACTTCGCTTATTGTTTCCATAAATTTTTTCCTCTTCTACGGCATGGGAAAATCGCCTTTGACTTTACTCTGCCGGTGCCACTCACGGCACGAATTATATGATACCGCTAGCACGAAAAATAGTCAAGTATTTTATTTTATGCGCGCTATTCTTTGGCTTAAAATTATAACGATATTTTTACTAAAAACCACTGAAAAATTTTTTATACCGACTTAATACACGTAACCGTAATGTACAAAATTACTCGGACACATAACAAAAGAGCTCGGACAAAATAGCCCAAGCTCTCTTTATTCATTGTATGACAACTGTTATGCGACGTTGACGGTAAGTGTCCGTCACGATCGTTACATTAGCTTCAAGTAAAGTTCCTTGATTTCCTCGACGCTCGTGTCGCGTGGGTTACCGGGACGGCAAGCGTCGGCATAAGCGGACTCGGACAAGAAGTCGAGATCTTCTTTCTTGACAATCGCTTTTAGGTCTGCAGGAATGCCCACATCGTGAGAGAGCTGTTTAACGGCATCGACAGCGGCTTTTCGTGCCTCTTCGAGCGACATTTCGTCAACATTTTTCACGCCCATAGCCTTTGCAATGTCTCTATACTTTTCACCGGTCGCGGGTGCATTGTATTCCATAACGGTAGGCAAAATGATTGCATTTGCCACGCCGTGCGGAGTGTCGTAAACCGCACCTAAGGGGTGAGCCATACTGTGGACGATGCCGAGACCTACATTACTGAATCCCATGCCGGCAATATACTGACCGAGTGCCATTCCTTCACGTCCGTCCGGCTCATTTGCAACTGCCGAACGCAAGGACTTAGCAATAATCTCGATGGCTTTTAGATGGAACATATCGGACAATTCCCATGCGCCTTTTGTGATATAGCCTTCGATGGCGTGTGTAAGAGCATCCATGCCCGTAGCGGCCGTGAGACCTTTCGGCATCGTGGACATCATGTCGGGATCGACAACCGCGACAACGGGGATATCGTGAACGTCGACGCAAACCATTTTACGGTTCTTTTCGGTATCGGTAATGACGTAATTGATCGTTACTTCCGCAGCGGTTCCGGCAGTAGTCGGCACTGCGATGATCGGCACTGCCTTATTCTTAGTGGGTGCGACGCCTTCGAGCGAAACGACGTCCCCAAACTCGGGATTTGCTATGATAATACCGATAGCTTTTGCGGTATCCATAGACGATCCGCCACCGATTGCAACTAGGCAGTCCGCCTTGCTTTTCTTGAACGCTTCGACACCTGCTTTTACATTAGCAACTGTCGGGTTTGCCTTGATTTGAGTAAACATGTCATAAGCAATTTTAGCCTCGTCCAAAATGTCCGTCACTTTTTTAGCAACACCGAACTTTACAAGGTCCGGATCGACACACACTAAAACCTTTTTGAATCCACGCGCGTTTACTTCGGTGGCAATCTCCTTGATTGCGCCTTTGCCGTGATAACTTGTCTCATTTAGAACAAATCTGTTTGCCATAAATTTTCTCCTCTCATATAATATATTTTATTCTCTTTGCTCTGTCCACCGTCATCCGCCAGACCGAACAAGTAAAATCGCACTAAAAACTATTTACCCAAAATTCCGTCAAGCGGTTTGAGATGCCATAGGTCCACAAGTCCTTGCAATACATCGTCACCAATGCTGTTTACGACGTGGCCCAAGGTCAACATATACACTTGCGCGGTCTTTTCGACTGTCTCGATAAGTCCGAACGTCTCGTCAATGTCCTTGCCCGTGCCGTAAATACCGTGATTCGTCCACACGACAAGACGATAATTTTGCATCTTCTCGGCGGTCGCAACACCTATCTCTTCCGTTCCGCAAATCATGCAAGGAAGCACACCCACGCCGTCGGGGAAAACGACGATCGCTTCGGTATTGCTTCTCCACAATTTTTCGGTAAATACTCTGTCGTCGGTATTGACTACTGCCGACATGCACATCGTGTACGTCGGGTGCGTGTGCATAACCACGCGGTGAGCGGGATCGACTTTTAATCTCGTCGCATGAGTCATAAGATGCGCAGGACATTCGCTGGTGAATTTTCCGCCGTCACGCCAGCCCCACAAAAGCTCTGCAGTCTGTAGGTCGTCTGCGATGCGGATCACACCGAGGTTTGTCTCGGGATCTTTTATTACGTTCTTAAAGTACTTGCCCGTACCGGTAAACAAGAAATACTTGCCTTTAAGAATTTTATCTGCCGTGAAGTTGAGCGGAATCGTGCGTAAAACTTTTTTCGTGTCGAGATATTCGTTTACTTCGCTCTCGTCCAAAATCACGGAAACGTTACCGCCGTTGCGTTCGTCCCAACCCTGACGGTACATGTTTGCCGTCACGTCGCACATCTCTTGAATAAATTTTGATTCTAAAATGTTCTTCATTGCATTTTTCTCCGTATTACTAAAATTATCTTTTATGCACGTTTTAACAGCACTTTCTGCTCATACTCTACCACTTTGTCATAGTAGCACACAGGCACTCCGCACTCAGTCAAATACTGTTCCCAAACCGCACCGAAGTCCATTGTTTTGAGATATTCGTTTACAACCATGAGCTTTGTAAAATTGCTTTCCGCCTGCAATTCTTTCATTGTTTTCGACGGCTCGAGTAATGCTAAAAGCAATGCCTTGTGCACGTTTCTCACGCCCGTAACCCATGCGGAGATACGATTGATACTTGCGTCGAAATAGTCTGTCGCGATAAACACTTTATCAAGCGCATCGTTGCGCACGATCTCTTTCGCGATCTCCTTGGTCTCGTCGTCAAGCAGTACGACGTGATCGCTATCCCAGCGCACTCCGCGCGTGATATGCAACGCGATATGATCGTTAAATAACAGTAGCGAGCTGATCTTGTCCGAGACAAGTTCGGTCGGATGATAATGTCCGTTGTCCATAAGCGGTGTAATATTGTTGTGATCTACATACGACAGACAGAATTCCGCACTGCCCACGGTGTAACTTTCGAGCCCTATGCCGAAAACTTTGCTCTCAAGCGTCACGAAAACTTTACTCTTGTCGTAAGGCGTTGCCAAAATCTCGTCCATGCTCTGTTTGAATCTTGCACGAGGAGAGAGCCTGTCTGCCGGAACGTCCTTATATCCGTCCGGAATCCAAAAGTTGATTACACACGGATAACCGGTTTCATTTGCAAAATATTCGGCTATTTTGATACATTGTATGCCATGACGCACCCAATATTTGCGCACGTTTTCGTCGGGGGATGACAACGTAAGATTGTCTTTTACCATAGGATGCGCAAAGAACGTCGGATTAAAGTCAAGCCCTATTCCGCGATCTTTGGCAAAATTAACCCATTTTACAAAATGTTTCGGTTCGATCTTGTCACGATCGACGTGCTCACCGTCAAAAATTGCATAGCTTGCATGTAAATTGAGCTTTTTCTTGCCGGGGATAAGGCTAAACGCTTTGTCAAGGTCCGCCATAAGTTCCTCGGGCGTGGTCGCTTTTCCCGGGTAATTGCCCGTCGTCTGTATACCTCCCGACAAACTTTGCTTGCTGTCAAAGCCGACCACGTCGTCGCCCTGCCAACAGTGCACGGAAACTGTAACGTCCCTTAACGTCTGTATCGCCTTATCGGTGTCTATGCCGAGTTTAGCATAGGCTTGTTTTGCTAATTCGTATCTTGTCATGTCCTACTCCTTCTATATTTTGCACTTCGTCTGTGCTTTTATATTGCCGATTGCGGTTGCCTCGATCGGCATTGCCACAACCTTTTTACCTGTATACCTTGCGGTCAACTCGTTCAAGAATGCGTTCTTTGCGCCTCCGCCGACAATGTAAATGCTATCGAACGTCTTGCCCAAATTTTTCTCCATCACGTCCACCGCGTTTTTATAACTGAGCGCCAAGCTGTGATAAATACTTGCGTACAAATCCCCGTCCGTTTTCGGCTGATTATCCGCGAGCAAGTTCTTTATTGCCGTTTCCATATCGCTAGGCGACATCAAACTCTCGTCATTGACGTCAAACGTATGATTGTACACGCTCTCTTGCGCCATGCGAACAATCTCCGTAATAGGTGTACCTTTTTTCTTTTGCACTTGGTTAATTAGCCACATGCCCATTATGTTTTTAAGGTAACGCACATATCCGACTCCGCCTTCGTTGGAAAAGTTCGCGTCGTAGCTTGCCTTCGACGTATTTGCCGTGTGTAGCTTTGCGCCTATCAGCGACCACGTCCCCGACGACAACAAAACCGAATTCTCGGGACAATCGATCGCTTCGTATGCGCTGGCAGTATCGTGCGATGCACACAAGACAACCGTCACATTGCCCCCGACCTCGTCTTCTATGTCTTTTTTGAGTCTGCCGACGACCGAAGACGGCTTGTCAAGCGGAGCAAAAATATTTTTCGGTAGCCCCAGCTCGTCTATGATCTCACTGTCGTATTCCTTCGTCACGGCGTTCACGAGTCCGCCCGTGGACGCATCGGTAAACTCGTGTTTTTTAACACCCGTAAGGCGATATGACAGATATTCCGGAATCATTAAAAAGTCCGTAACACCTTCGAGCCGTCCGTCGAGTTTGTCTTTATACAGTTGATAAATCGTGTTAAAAGATTGAAACTGTATGCCCGTTTTACTATATAGTTTTTCAAACGGCACGATTTTATGCACCTCGTCTATCGAATCTGCGGTACGATCGTTGCGGTACGCAAAACACGGTGACACAGATTCGTCACCCTTCATCAAGACATAGTCCACACCCCAAGTGTCAATGGCAAGGCTTTTGATGTTGCCGTACTTGCTTAACGCTATCTTGATTCCCTCTTTTACGTACGAAAAAATCTCGTCCATATCCCAAACGAGTCCGCAAGCGGATTGCTTCATTCCGTTCGGAAAACGAAAAACCTCGTCGAGTTGCATTCCTTCTCCGTCAACGCTCGCCACAATGTGCCTTCCGCTGGATGCCCCTATATCTATTGCGAGAAAATATTCCATCTTATCTCCTTCGGCTAATAGCATTTTTTTAACTATCTTTTACATTATATACCAACACTGTATATCAAGCAAGAACGCAATTTGACAATTTTTGTGTCTAAATTTGACATTTTGCACTTATTTGTTTGACTACAAGCCAAAACTCTAGTACAATAATTTTATGCAGAATGCGATTATCGAAAAACTAACAAAAATATCGCCGAAAGAACAAGCGATACTACACGGAGAAAGCGTCAATCTACGCGACTTCACTTTTTCCGATCAAACCACGATAAAGAGTGCGGGCATGCTGAAAAGCAAGCTCGTGGATATAACCGTGCACACGCGTTTTTGCGATTTTCCATTGCACAACCACGACTACATGGAAATGATGTATGTGTATTCCGGCAGTATTACTCACATAATAGACGGTAAAGAAATCGAAGTAAAGCAGGGCAATTTACTCGCACTGAATAAATTCGCAACACACTCGATAAAAAAAGCCGGTGAACACGATATAGGCATAAACTTTATTCTCTCGGACGCATTTTTGTCCACGGCTCTCGGGGACAACGACAACGGTAGCGGACTATTGTGGGACTTCGCCTCGGAAAATCTAAAAGCACACGGCAAAGCGCAATATCTACTATTCGATATTGCCGACGTCTACCCTATACGAAACTTGCTCGATAATCTAATATATTCAATTGTCGAACCGTCAATCGATTCTCCGTTGCTCCCGAAAGTTATGTCACTACTGTTTGCATATCTTTCGGTACACACCGACTCGATTGTCGCAAGCAATCTCGGTGAAACCGACAATTTTAGAACACTCGTCGGTGAATATCTTGACTCAAACTACACCACCGCCACGCTGTCGGAGATCGCGTCCATTCTCAATATGTCGCAAGAGTACACGTCGAGAAAAATTGCGAAAACTTTCAATAAAACTTTCAAGCAACTGCTCGTCGAGCGCAGATTGCTCGTTGCAGAAAAACTATTGCTGTCTACCACAATGAACGTCGCCGACATCGCACATGCCGTGGGCTATGAAAACAGCAGTCACTTCTATAAACTGTTTTTGTCAAAACACCACAAAACCCCGTCTTCGTGGCGCGGTCAATAGTTAAATCTCATTCTTTTCCAATCGCTATTGACAAAAATATAATATAAAACAACAACCGCTTACTGTGATTGTAGTAGTATTGCTAAATTATTATGTGAGGGATTAGGAGCCTATAAAAATGCACGACGCACGATATTTTATGAAAATCAATCCGTTCGACAAAATAGACGAAATCATGGAAACATTCAAAAATTTTGCACCAAAAATCTTCACTAAGGCGGATGACGGCTATGATTGGTTGGAAGAGGACGACTCAAAGTGCATCGTTTTTGCGAACCCTTATGGCGGACAGAATCTTAAAATCGACGTGGGTGACATGGGCGAATTTACACTCTGTTATGACCGACATGTTCACTATGCAAATTATCAATACGACTATGATTTAATGATAGAACGAATCCGTGATATTTTTGAAAATCGTATTTGCTGTGGAAATATCACCGACAGTGACGGAAAATGGTTCGGTAGCGGATATTTTGATAAGGCGGAGATCTCGAATCCGATAGAAAATAACTTTACGTATACTTTTAGCGAGAAAGAATTCTCGGACCACTTGACAAAATCCGGCTATACCGTAACATATACTTTTTGGAATCCGATCGACAACAAGTCAATCACCGTAAAGCCCGAATAATTTTTATTTTACCGCTAGTTTTATCTAAAGCGACGAAGGGTTTTGACGTTTTTATTCATAACGTGCCTGCCGATAAAGCGGTAGGCAAAGCCTTTAACTATGCTCATTTTTTGTCCGTGCTCCTTGTATAGCGCATCGGGGTCCGAAAAAATACCGAAGTCACGCACTATACCTTCGCTCTGAATAAAAGTGTCGCACGCATTAAACTCGATAGGCGGATGCGAGAAATTCTTTGTCGCGATTCCGTAGCCGATAAACAAATCATCCGACACGGGCGCAAACTTTTTTTGAGCAGCGGTGAGATACTCCTTATCTAGGATCACTCCCTCTAGCGTGTACCACTTGTCGACGTATGCTTCGACCACACTATGAAAGATCTCATTGGGCGCGGACGAATATACAAGTCCGGTCATTGCGCCTTTTTGAAGACGCTTGTCGATCATATAGCCGTGGATTCGGCACGGCACACCGCATGCACGAAGTAACGCCATAAGTAGCGTAGCTTTTGTATTGCACTGACCGAAGCCGTCACGCAACACGCGCGATGCTTTTAGCTCGTCGCGTACGTTATAACCGAATAAAATCTTGTCGCGCACAAAATCATAAATCGACCCTACTCGCGACATTATCGGCATATTCCGCCATCCGTTTTTCTCCACAATCTCGCAAATGTTTCTAGCGGAAAAATCAAGTAATTCCGTCTCTTGTAAATACTCTTGCGTAAATTTCATACTACCCCTACTTGTTTCGCCTAAAGCCC
>CAVEYH010000001.1:25487-26157 GCA_963620055.1 bacterium
GCCCTTTTCATCGACATACTCGGGATGATTTTCTAGGTATTCGTCTTCGCTCCCGCAAATCGTGTAATCGCACTTATCTCCGTCACAACAAGTACCTCGCCTTACCAACCTTGCTCTAATTAGCTCCATGGACTTGTAGTCGACGTTGCATAGCGCGGGCACAATATCCTCAAGCCCGTATTTTTTTGCGAACTCCGCCACGGGACAAGCGGTAAATTCGTAATAAATCGGCTTGCCTTTTTCGTGCGGATTCACATTCATCTCATAATCGTGCCACTTGTCACAACGCTTTTTTGCCGAACCGAACGCCTTATACATGAGATTCATCCAAAACGGCTTGTTGCAATTTACAAACCCAAGTTTCTTAAACGACGGCAAAATCAAGTTCTCTTCCATCTCCTCGATCTCGCGAAAATTCGTCCTGTCCTTGCACACGACATAATAACACATTATCGCGATGCAGTCATAAGTCCCGCCCTTGCCGTTGTGAAAATTTTTCTTTCCGCCTAAGTCCGTGCGCCAAGACGACAAGTATTCTACGTACTGCTTTTGCACCTTCTCCCAGACCTCGTCTCGCTCGCTCTCGTCATAGTGTATCGCAATCTTGCTCTTTATTTCCTTTTCACACGGTTTCGTATAAATAACATGACACGTTCTGTCAAATTGCAAG
>CAVEYH010000002.1:0-20930 GCA_963620055.1 bacterium
CCATGGTTAAGACGGATGCCATCCTGTATGGTTGCGAGTTTTACAACATAGTGGCGGACGAGACGGCTACCGACTATGAGTTCACGAAATGCGACGATGCGTCTAGCGCGCAAATGGGCACGTTCAGCATGTTAAAGCACAAATTCCAACTGCTCGTAAAGGCGTATATCGATCCCGACGTAACCGAACTCACGCTCACAGCGAACACCTCGACGACGTACTTTTTGGGTGACGGCTATCATCCGCTAATGCCGGCAACCACCGACAACGCGAACGTTCCGCAGACCGGCAACGCCACGATAGACGGCGTGACGAGTCAATACACGAACGTATTGAGTAGTGCGGTAGCGATCTCGGTCGTGCCGTACGACAGCGTGACACAGTCCGCCGACAAATCCACGTTGACGCTCGCATCGTTACCGAGTGAGGGGATCCCGACGACGTTTATAGAGACGGACAGCGACGGCAACTATTCGACCAATTCGTCATTTAAGATAAAGCAAACGGCGGACAGCACCGCGCTTACACCGTCGACCGTGACCGAGACTTATGACGGCAAGGAATCAAAAGTCGTCTACATCTTGCTCGATTACGACAGCCTGTTACTGTCGACGATTTTCTCGGTAAACCTCTCGAACGAGATATTCACCACGGCACAGATAGATACGACGATCCCGTTCAAGTGCGACTTTACGATCTCGATCACGAACTATACGCAAGCATCGTCGACCTAAATAAAACGGCGCAAATCGGCTTAAAACTCGATATAATGCGCACTAAACGATAAAACGCTACACGAAAAACCAACAAAAGGAGAGACAAGCAATCGTGGCAAACGGCAAAAAATTGAATATAATAGCTATGCTCACGGTGACGCTTGCGCTCATTTTATCGGCGGTTACGTTCTGCTGGCTGGACGGTACGAGTGGAACGGTCACGTTCGACGACAATTTCCACGGCTCCACCCAAGCGGCATATTTTGCCGGCGGTGACGGTACGGCGGAAAACCCGTACCAGATAGAAGACCCCGTGCATTTATATAACCTAGCATGGCTACAATATCTCGGCTACTTCAACATGAACGACAGCTTTAACAACGGACTTACGCAGAGTCACTTTATCGTGACGAAAGATATAAACATGAGTAGCATTCGCTCCGCAATACCGCCGATCGGCACTGCGGAATATCCGTTCATAGGCGTGTTCAACGGCGGAGACCACACGATCACTTCGGCAAAAATCTCCAACGAAAAGGGCAACGGTGAGAGCATGCTCAGGATCCGCCCGTCCAACGCAAAGTTTAACGACAGTACGTCGCTACTAAGCACCGCGGGTAATACCGAAGAAGTGTCGATCGTGGGCTTGTTCGGTGTCACAGGCGATTATAACGACTATATAACGTCCTACCAATCGTCAAACACGTCGTTCACGGACGAGTACAAAACCGCGATGAAAGTCACGAACTTTTATACCGACAAGCTTCATGTGTATAGCGGTTCGGCATCGACTCTTACCGGCCTTGTCGCAGGTTATGCCGGCAGTAATATCACCAACGTGGGCGTGTACCGTGCCGATATAAAATATGCTTCGGGCGCAAACGGCTTGTCGTCGCTCAGCGGTAGCACGAACATAAACTCGGCCGTCACGTCAAAGTACGCGCTCGTCGGCGAGTTCAAGGACAGCGTTATCGAGTGGGGCGACATCACCTCCTCGGGTGGAGACGGCAACGGCTGGGGCGACTCTATCGACATAAGTGCCCTAAATACACGTATTACAAGCAAATTTGCAACAAGTAGTTATCAGTGGGCAGATTCCTTGCTCGGTTTACATGACGAAAACGCAGATAGCATTTATTCCTATAAATATTTGTTAGACGGAGACAGCTCACTTTATATTGATGATTCCAAATCAAAAAGTACAACATCCGATAGTTTTACATATGTGCTTGGAAAAAAGCAACAAAAGATAGATTCAACGTCCGGAGACGGAACGGCGTTAGTGTCTGGCACGATAGCCGGCTATAAAATATCATTTATCGACAATGGAACTAGGTATGTATATAGAAATCCAAATAGCGGATCGTCTTTCGGAAGAATGAATCCTACCTCAACTGAAAGCAATGCACATATTTGGTATGTATGCCAAGACGGAAGTAATTATTATCTATATACGATTGTCGACAAAAAGGTTTATTATGTTTATACGAACGGGAACTTCTTATATACAAGTGAAACCGAGAAATCAAGTGTAAGTTTCGGGAATAGCGACATAACGTCGACTTCTTTGGCAGAAGGCAGTAGCACCGACAGCACGATAGTATTTAACGGAAAGAAATATTATGGTTATCGATTTTCTATATCTGATAGCAGTAACAACGGTACGTATACATTTACATTTGTAAAACAAGCAATGAATTCCACGACCGTTTCCGGTTATAACATCAACGTAGACGAAACGGATCGAAGCACGCAGTCTTATTTCCCGATAGATACCGATACCGCTAAAAACGTCGGTTATATTGCCAGCGGTGATGGTGCGGGTATTCGTATTGGTGAGTATAAAAAGTCGACGTTCGATTCGACGGTGTACACGATAAACGGCTCGGGCAAGACCACACAGGACACTAGCGGAGAAGATTATCAGAACGTTGTGGGCAAATGCGGAATCACTAACGGCGGAAGTTCGGCATACGGCATGCACTTTATGAATGCGACGGTAGACACGGACAACCTATACCGCGCGAAAACGGCTTATATACTCGACAGTACAAAGACCGACTATCAAATGACGGCCAACTCGATCGACTTCCAAGTGGCGAAAAAAGGTGCGATCCGCTTTTTGGCAGGCACGTGCTTTGAGGGCAATACGGCATTCTTTGCGCTGTATCACATTATTCGTTCGGGGAACGATATCACCGCCGTAAAGCAAATATCGAAGATCTATTCGCAATCGTCCAGCGAAACTTATGTTTATCAGTACACGGACGGCACTTATTCGTCTACAAGCACTAGCGGACTTACGCAAATATTCGATTGTGCGTGGATCACTAATCCGGGATCTGCGCTAGAGAACAACAAACTCTATTATTTTGCGGTGCCGGTGAATGCGGGCGAGTATGCGCTCGGATCCGAAACGAACCTGACCGGTGCGTACCTATTCTATCTCGATATAGGCGCATCGAACGAAGGGAGCGGAACGACGGGCAAGGCGTACACGATAAAGTCGCTGTATTTTGTCAATACCGATACCGTCGCACTAAATACGGACGGAAGTTACCCCACGTTTAACTCGGTCACGTTCACGATCTCGAATGCGGGTAGCGGATCGCCGTGGATAGCGTTCGAGCGAAACGCCACGGGCGACACGAGTATAGTTAGGTACAATTACGATGCGATAGTCACCGTTACGCCGACCGGAAACGGCACGAAAGACGACAGTCTGACCGCATCGAGCGACGATTCGTAGCGCGGTAAAGCCACGATAAACCGCATAAAAGAACGGCAACAAACGGCTGTAAACCGCATAAAAGAACGGCAATAAAATATCGCAAAAACGCATAAGGGTGGCACGTAACCCGAAAAATAACAGAAAATCAACCAAAAAAATTGCAAAAAATCGAAAAATTATCGAAAAAGCCTTGACGAGCGGTGTTTAGTATGGTAGAATGGAAACACTGAAATGCGAAGAGCGTCTTCGGTAAATAGAATACTTTGGCAAAACCGTCGTGAGGCGGTGACGCAAAGCCATAGGGACTTAATAAGTCAGCCGAGTTGCAATTTTGAAGGATATCGCCGAGTTGCAACTTTTTTAATTGTTACCGAGGCAACGGGCGAGAGGAGAGAGTTTATGACGGACGACAACAGAATAATCGAATCGAACGATAATGACATCGTTCGCTCGTCCGCAACTGCTCTTGTCGAATCGGGCGTTACGCCGATCGAAGTCGAGTACACGCCGATCAGTGACCTATACGGTGACGAGAAGAGAGCGCTCATCCTTCACTATTCCGTGCACAGTCTGTCGATAGGTGACATCACCGAAGAGACGGCGGAGGGGGTAGCGGGTACGGCTTCGGTCGATCTGTTCTTCCGCCTAATGGAGAAGGCGTACACGCTAATCACACGTCTCCGCGCGATCGGATCCAGCATCAAGTGGATCGCGGTTCCGTGTCCGCAAGCCGTGCTACAATGCACCGACGCGGGCGAGCGAATCAAAAAGATCACTCACGGAGAATTGAAAATCAAGGGTCTACGCGTGCTAATTAGAAAAAGCATGCTTAGCGATAAATCGGCAGTCAAAGCGCTAATGAGCGAAATGGGCAACGAGGGCATCAAGACGGTGATCGAGGGCTTCGGTGACGATGACTTCCCACTGCAAGACATGCTCGGCTATCTGCCCGACTCACTGATAATGACGGGATTGATTGACGAACTGACCAGCAAGACCAAGTCAGCCGGCATACGCGCACTTATCGATTACGGCAAGTCGCTCCAAGCCGATGTGATAGTCTACGGAGTCAACACCGACGAGCAGGTTCGCGAGCTTCGTGCCGCCGACATCTTCGGACTGATCCCTAGCGAGCATTACGAAGGCGTGTTCAACTTTGATGCCGATCGTGTGACGGCGGAGACGCTACTTACCGCCACGAAAGGAGAGCAAGAAGTATGAACAGCGAAAAGAAATTTTTCTCGGCACTTCGTCGCTCGTCCGGTGAGATCAAGCGTTACCGCACCTATCACCGCATAATACCGGTTGCAATCGGTGTGATAGTGTCCTTCCTTGTGATACTGTACGTCGTCTCGCTACTGTTCAACAAGTTCGGCAGTTTCACCGTCACGGTCGAGAATCCGCAAAACCGCGGTTACGCACTGTCGCTATGCGAGGACGAAACCTTCAAAAAACCCACGTCACGGCTAAACACCAACGTGATGAAGGAGATCAGTAATATCGACGGCAACACGCTCCCCGCGAACGTGGCAGACGGCAACGGCGATCACAGCGGTAAAAATTACGTGGCATATTCGTTCTACGTCAAGAATACCGGTACTGCGATCTGCACGTACAGTTATGACCTATTGATATCGCGAGCAACGCTCAATGTCGATGCCGCCGCCAGAGTGAGAGTGTACTACAACCCCTACTATTACCGCGCGGACACCGACACGACGACACTCAACTCCGTCGATTACACCGACTACGCAAAAGTGCAGACCGGCACCGAGAACGGCAGTGAGACCACCCCCGATCCCACCAAGATAGTGAACTTCCTTAACTCGGGTCTTGTGATGACGGGCACGATCACCGACTTTGCCCCCGGCGATATCTCGAGATACACCATTGTCGTGTGGCTCGAGGGTAACGATCCCGACTGCACCGACGACGTTATCGGTGGCGAGTTAAAGTTCGATATGGAAATATCCATTGTCGGCATGGGCGACGACGAAGAAACCGACGCCGCTTGACACGGCTAAAAGGGCTAACCCCTTACGGCAAATTCCCCCCCCAACAAATAACATAGGTATTTTCGGTATGGTGCCATACCGCAGATATATAAAAATTTTATCTACATAGGAGAAAAAATTATGAAAAAGTTCAGAAAACTCATCCCCGCAATGTGCATGCTCCTTATCAGCGCAGTGCTTGTGGGCACTTCGACCTTCGCATGGTTCTCCATGCAGGAAACCGTCACGGTAACCGGCCTTCAGGTAACCGCTAAGACCGATCAGCCGTACCTCATTATCGACAACACCGAAACAACGGTAACCGGCCTTCAGACTCTACCGGCTGTGGACAAAGGTAGTTCCGTTGATTTTAAGATGACGGCCGATAATTCCAAGCTCAACCCCGTCGCACACGAAGTCTTTACCGATGCTACGGTTATCGAAGCTACGAAAGAAGTAGGTTCTAAGACGGTTCTCACCAACTGGTACTGGCACACCGCACAGGTTACGACTGCCACGGACGCTAAGAACGACGAGGATGCGCTTAAAATCGAGTTTACCGATTTTGGCAAGTATGTTATCAAGCAGACCGTCTACATGACGATCGTAAAGGATACCCCGACACTTAGCGATATCACCGCTACTGTCACGATCGCCGAAAACGACACCGACACGAATGGTGATAAAGCTAAATTCGAAGCTGCTAGGGTTATCCTCGCTACTTACACCAACACTAAAGAGTACACCGATACAAGCAAAGGTACTGCAAAGAGCGTTAAAGAGTTCTCGCATGATGATACCACAGCAACCTCTCTTGAATGCGGAGAAGTAGTCAGCACGGGCGCAGATACCGACACGATCATCAAGGTAGATATCTACATCTACATTGACGGCGCAGACAAAACGATCTTCACCGACAACATCGCTAAGCTCGAGAGTGCTAAGATTGACATTGCCTTCACCGCTGTCGTAAAGGCCGCTTAATTAGTCTAAACTAATTACAATTTAATACAAACAAAATAACTAACTTTGATAATTTCCGCGTGGGGGGGACACAGACAGAACCCTCCGCGCGGGGAGGATCAAAGGCACTTTGCCTAGGGAAGAGCGAACGGCGGCACCCCGTCGCACCTTGCTAGGGCAATCCCCCCCTATATATAAGGGAGCGCGAAAATGCAAGAAAACACTAAAACTATAGTTAAAAAGACCGCAAACATAGTCGTGAACGTCATACTTTGGCTGTTCGTGGCTTTTGCCGTTTTTATCACGGTAATTGCGGTGACCGCTTCGACCGGTGCGACAAAGGTGCCGGTGATCGCGGGAAAATGCTTTCTCAGCGTTCAGTCTAGTTCTATGGACGCTACAAAGCCCGAAAGCGTCTCCGACGAATTCCCCTCGGGATTCAAGGCGGGCGACTTTATCGTGGGTAAATACATCTATGGCGACACCGATAAGATCAACGAGCTTCGCGTGGGTGACATAATTACTTACGAATGGGAAATGGACGGAAAAGACGGTATTTCCAAAGGGGAATACAACTCTCACCGTATCGTAAAAATATACACGGACGAGACCACCGGCAACGTTGTCTCTTTCGACACGATGGGCGACAACGAAGAATACAGTCACGGTATATCCGAGAACGTCTCGGCTACCGCGGTAATCGCTGTCTACACCGGCAAGAAAGCCAACGGCTTTGGTTCGTTCATAACTTTCCTAGGCACTAAAAAGGGCTTTGGGTTGTGTATCCTTTTGCCTCTCGCGGCATTCTTTGTTTACCAACTCATTGTATTTATAATTACCGTTATCAAGGTGAAAAACTCCGACAAGAAGGTTATCACCGCTGCCGACGAGGAAGTTATCAAGCAAAAGGCTATCGAAGAATACTTGCGCCAACAGCAGGCACAAGCGGGCACTAATGCTAATGCTAATGCAGATGCGGACGTTTCCGCTACCGCTACCGAAACTGCTACGTTCGAGACGACGGAGAATAACGAAGAAGTGTCTACCGCTACATCCGACAAAGACGGCGAGTAGGTTTATTCGAGATATCGCACGATTGCTATTATTTAGCCGATTTTTTGACTACACACTATGGAAAATGCGTGATAGTCAGTTTTGTCAATAAAATTTATTAAATTTTTGTCAAGAAAAATTTGTCAAACACGTAAGAATAATTCGCTAAAAAAAAATAAAGAAAGAGTAGAGAAAGAGGGCTTATGGACGGCACTTTATACGGATTTATGACATGGTTCAAAGAGTTTTTCAGCTACATGCTGGACGGCTTTTTGATGATATTCAAAGGTATAGTTTTCGGTATAGGAAAGATTTTCGATTTCCCGTACTATTTCCGCCTATGGTCACAGGAAAGTGCCAATTTTAACGCGGGCGACTGGATCCTATCTATAATCGCTTTTATTCTTACGTTTGCCGTATGGGTGGGCATTGCGTTTTTGATCGTACTCGGCATCAGAAAGTTCTTGCGGTTTAGAAAGACTCAGATCGGCAACGAGGACTTACTCGAGGAGATCTCCGACCTTCACCGCGACGTATTGCGCCTAACCGAAGAGAAAGAGCGCATTATGCAACTGAAAGTCACGCAAGCGGGTCTATCTTACGAGCAAATGAAGCGCATGTTCGAGGACGAGTTCAGACAGGCCGAAGAGGCACTCGACGGAGTAGAGGGCGAGAACGAGGGCAAGGGGTCCGGCGAGGGCAAGCGTTTTGTACGTTTGTCGGGCATCGACGAAAAGTATGCGTTCTATGAGGCTCCCGATTACTTCCGCTCGATGACGTTGTCCGAGATTTGCGACGACATTCGCAACTTTGCATGCACCAACAACCACTTGTATTACGATATTCGCACGATCCGTCTTATGCTGGCGGGACTTGCCTCGACAAAACTTATCATTTTGCAAGGTATATCCGGTACAGGTAAAACCTCACTTCCCTATATGATGGGCAAGTACTTCCTTAACGATGCGACTATCGCTTCCGTTCAGCCGTCATGGCGTGACCGTAACGAGCTGTTCGGCTACTTCAACGAATTTACCAAGAAATTCAACGAGACCGAAGTATTAAAACGTATTTACGAATCGTCCTACAACGACGATGTCAATATTATCGTCCTAGACGAGATGAACATTGCACGTGTCGAGTATTACTTCGCGGAAATGTTGTCCGTCCTAGAAATGCCGAACCCCAAGGAATGGAAGATCGAACTCGTTCCGTCTGCTTGGGATACCGATCCTAAGAAACTACAAGAAGGATCGCTGTGCATTCCGCAAAACGTTTGGTACGTCGGCACCATCAACAACGACGACTCCACGTTCTCCGTTTCCGATAAGGTTTACGACCGTGCGTTCGTCATTAACCTCGACAGCAAGGGTATTCCGTTCGACGCGCCGGTGACCCCCGCAAAACGTGTGGCTTATTCCTATGTCGAGAAACTTTACAAAGAGGCGCAGAGTGCTTACCCCGTGTCAGAAAAAACACTCGAGAGCATCGGCAAACTCGACCTCTACGTTATCGAAAAATTCCGTGTTGCGTTTGGTAACCGTATTATGAAACAGCTCAATGCGTTCGTGCCGGTATACGTCGCTTGTGGCGGTACCGAGGTCGAGGCAGTCGACTACATGCTCGCAACCAAAGTGTTCCGTAAGTTCGAGAGCCTCAACCTATCATTGATTCGTGACGAGATCCGCGGACTCATCGCAACGCTCGATTCGTTGTTCGGCAAGAACAAGATGCACGACAGTATCGCTTACCTCACGAGACTACAAAAGACTTACTAAGCCTAGAGGAGTATCACGGACATATACCGTAAAAGGAGGTAACCGCGCTACATGACAACAGAAAACGAAAACATTACCGCGGAAAATCCTACCGCGGAAAATACCGAGAATTTAGGCTGGACGGACAAGCTACTTTATAGCCGTTCGTTTTTGGCTAAACTTGCACTGTCCGAGGACAACACTCGGCAGTACTATATTGCCGTTTCCGAAAAGTTACTCGGTTATAAAAAGGTTAAATCGCGCGTCCGCTGGTCGGGGGCGAGTTTTAACGTAGGGAGAATCCCCCTAGCAAAAGTCGCGATCTCCGGCAAGACGCTGTGCCTATACCTTGCCGTCGATCCTAGCGATATCACCGGTAAATACAAGGCAAAAGACGTCTCGAACAAGAAAAAGTACGAGAAAACTCCGGCTATGCTACGCATTAAAAGCGACGGCGCACTCCGCTCGGCACTCCGTGCGATCGAGGCTTGCGCTGAGTCCCTGACTCTTAGTGAGAATCCAAGCAAAGTCGAGACGCAACCCGTTATTGCCGACACGTTCGACAACCTTGTCACGCGCGGACTTATTCGCGTGATGAAGGGCAAAAAATCCGGCGAAACTAAAGAACAAATTATCACAACTACCGAAAATTCCGACAGTCCCGAGTGGACGGACAAGCTACTTTATAGCCGTTCGTTTTTGGCTCGACTCGCACTGTCTAACGATAGCACTCGCGATTATTACGTCGCGATCGTAGAAAAATTACTGAGCTATAAAAAAGTAAAATCGCACGTTCGCTGGGGCGGTGCCGCTTTTAACGTAGGCCGTCTCGCGTTCGCAAAAATCACGATTTCGGGCAAGACGTTGTGTCTTTACCTCAATCTCGAACCTAGTGAGATTAGCGGAAAGTACAAGGCAAAGGACGTCTCGAACAAGAAAAAATACGAGAAAACCCCCGCTATGTTGAGGGTGAGAAGTGACGGCGCACTCCGTGCAGCCCTCCGCGCGATCGAACTGTGCGCGACCGTTTTGGGACTTGTCGAAAACCCCGATGCCGGCGAAGTGAGTCCGATCCCCGCAGATACTTTTGAGAACCTTCTCTCACGCGGACTTATTCGTGTCATTAAAAAAGTAAGTTTCGTTTCGGGTGAGGCACCTTCTCTTGATGCCGATGCCGATATTGACACGGACGAGGACGAAGAAACCGAGGAGACCGAAGAGGTAGCGGAAGACGAGACCGTGACCGAAGAAACCACGGAAACGGAAACCACAGAAACGGAAACCACGGAAACGGCGGAAGTGCCGACCGAAGCCGAAGAAATCACGGAAAACACGGTTAGCGAAACCGTGACTGCCACGACCGAAACTACCACTACGACGACAACCGAAACCACCACGACCACCACGACCGTCACCGAGCCTACCGAGGAATATCGCGAGCCCGAGTTTAACGGAGAAGGCGCGGCAACGGCTACCGAGAATTATCTCGATACGGTTGCAAAGAGATACCGCGCTTTTGAAGAGACACTCGAAGCCATGGGTTCGGGCGATACGTCTGTCGAAATGCGTGAAAAACTTATGTTGCGTGCCGTCGACGAACGTTGGATCGGCAAGATAGAAGACGTTCTCGGTGCAATCGATTATTTGATGCGCAACCCCGGTCATTATATCGAAGAGATCGAGGAGATTTTGCCTGTCGAAATGACCAAGAAAATTACAGGCCGCTCGATCGCGCACCTCGGACAACATTCCGGCAACATCACGGTAGACGACGAAGGCGAGATTATGCCGAAAAAGCTACTCAACGTGTTCCGTGAAGATTCGATTTTTACTTACGAAAACAAATTCCTTAACACTTTGATCGCAAGGCTGTTCCTATTCGTTACCAAAAGATGCGAGATCGCGAAAAAGTACGCCACCGACGAGAAAAGCCGTGAGATCAAATATTCCACATCGTTTAGAGAGGGCTTTGACCGCGCCAAAGTGACGATCACCGTCGAGTATAATTCCGAGCGCAACGAGAATATTCATCGCTCGCTCCCCGATACCGGCACGCGCCGTCGACTCGAAAAACTCGAGGCGATCATTCGCGAGTATGTCGCATCCGATTTTGTCGTGAAGATGGAGGGTAAGTACGTCAATCCGCCTATTCTCCGCACGAATGCGATCGTCAAGAACAAATATTTCCGTCAGTGCTTGGATCTGTGGGACTTTATCGAGAGATATGACAACGCAGGTTTCGGCTTGACCGTCACCGAGAACGTGCTCGAACCGGATCAGGAATATGTTGCGACCTTGAATAACCTTGCTGTTGCAAGCTATCTCACGTTCCGCAAGAATGCATTCGGCGACGACGATAACACGATCGGGACTTATTCGTCCCCCACGATTTACCCGCGTCTCATCGACGAGCCGCATACCGTTACCGCGGACGAGTACGCCGTTTCCGCATCGACAATCAGCGAAAGCACGACTACTACCACAACCACGACCACCACGACAACCGCCACGGGAATTATGGCAGAGTCTACCGAAGACGATCTTGCGCTTGCGATAGAAGTTGCATTGTGTGCCGACGAGATGCTTGCCGATCCTAGTATTAAACGGATCGCCAAAGTTGCCGAATCACAAGAAACGACAACTACAACAACAGAAACTGTCGAGACGGAAGAGACGAGCGAAGCGGAGACCGATACGGACGAGAGCGAAGACGAGCAATTCAGTTTTGGCGGAGTGAGATACATACGCACGTTCCATGCAAAGATAAGGCTTGCGGACGAGAGACTGAAAGAGTACTACACGAGAATATGCAATGCGTTCATAAAGTACAACAAAGTACGAGTGAAGGAAAGCAACAGATATTGTTCGGTACGCTTTGGCAGAAAGACGTTGGCGAAGATCAACGTAATAGGCAAGACGTTAAAAGTATATCTAGCGCTTGATCCGAGCGAGTTAGACGAGAAGTATCATATAAAAGATGCTAGCGAGTCCAAGACTTACGAAATGGTGCCTGCGCTAAAGAAGGTCAAGAGTGATCGCGGATGCAAGTATGCGGAAGAGCTGATCGAGATGCTAGCCGAGAAAGAGGGTTTGATACTCTCGAAGAAGCCGGTAGAGCCGATACTGACCGAGACGTATGCGAGCATGACGACGGAAGAGTTACTTGCATGCGGTTGGATCAAGCTTGCTAGCGAAGGTTTGACTGCGGACGAAGAGTCGACGGAATCACAAGAAACGACAACTACAACAACAGAAACTGTCGAGACGGAAGAGACGAGCGAAGCGGAGACCGATACGGACGAGAGCGAAGACGAGACCGTAAGCGGTAGTGAGTCGGAAGAACAAGACAGTACGTCCGAATATAATCCGTACCGTTACATGCCGACACGCGCGGACGAGAATCAGCAAAGAGCGGTCAAATCAAGCGGAGGTGGACAGGGCGGAAGCACGTCGACGGTCGTACCGCCTTCACCCGACACATTGGATGTCAAGGCTCAAAACGCGGTGGACAACGTCACCACGATTCAAAAGGATTCGCAGACGTTCCCCGATGTCATTCAGGTTGCGTCCGACTATTCAAAGCCTACCGATTACGGTGTGGACGACACAAAAGACTTTATGGAGTTTATAAACCCCGAATCGAAAAAACCGAAGAAGCAAAGTTTCTTCAGTAGAATACTGGCGTTTTTCAGGAAACGTAAGAAATGAGCGAAGAAAAGATAAAACAGCAAAGCAAAGTAAAGAAAATCTGTTCGCTCATAGGCAACATTGCGTTTTGGACAATAGCTGTACTGTCTGTAGTGCTGGCGATAACCGCTGTGGTGCTGGGCAAAAACAGTACGACACCGCCGTTCGTGTTCGGTCGAGCGGTGCTGTGGGTAGAAACCGGAAGTATGGAACCCGAGATAAAGACGGAAAGTTTCATACTCGTCAAAAAGTCCGACGGTAGCGACGTGAAAGTCGGTGACGTAATCACGTTCGTCTGTACGGCCGAGGGCAGCGAGGTCAACGGCCAACTGATTACTCACCGTGTAATCGAAGTCGTGGCGGACGGGTTTGTAACAAAAGGCGACAATTCTGTGGCAACCGACTCTTGGGGTGCGGTAAGCAAGAGTGACGTCGTCGCGGTGTACAGATACAATTTGCCGGTGCTGACATTTTTCGGCAGATTGTTTAGGACCCCGTTTGGAATAACAGCGCTGTTGCTCGTGTTTGCTGTTTCATCTGCGGCGTTATACGTCCCCGACATTATAAAGGCGATTCGTGGAGACGAAGCCGAGCAGAAAGAACGCGAGTTTAATCGTAGAGTGGAAGAGGAAGTCAAAAGGCTTACACTCGAAAATGCACAAATTTTACCGCAAAACGGTGACGGCGAAAAACCAGAAACCGCCGAAAATAGTGACATCGCGGACATAAGTTTTATAGAACAAGACAAAGCGAGCGGTGACGATATTACGGAAAACGAAAAGACGGCCGATCGGGCTGAAACCCGATTGACCGAAAACGAAGAAAACAAGACAGAGCAAGGACAAAGCCGTGACACGAGTTATGGCGAAAACATCGTCGAGAAAGACGAAAATCAACAGAAAGGGACAAACAATTCGACCGAAAATAACGGGAAACAAGAATGAAAAGATTTATAAACAAATACGGTAGCATAATGTTGTTTATCGTCATAATGTTGATTTGTATAGCGTTCTTCGCACAGATTGCAATACTTACTTCGCACTATTCGACCTCGACCACGAGTCAGGCTATGGAGCGAGCCGAATATTACACGATGAAGAAAGGACTGTATGTCGAGAGCCAGATCAACGACAAGTGCGTGCGTGCGGAAGTCATAGCGGACACTGTATCGGAGTGTTCGTCCATGGATGAAATGCACGTTGTGATAGAGAAGTATTACACCGAAAATCTTGCCGATGACGATGATTTTATCGATATTGCCTATGTCAAGGCGGGTAAAGTTTATTCGCGTGACGGTGAAGAACTTACTTATAGCGAGATGGTTACGGCGGCCGGATCTCATACGGACGGATCGATAACCAAGATATTCCAGTACGAAAACAGAGTGATGGCATTTGCGGTTTATGCGCATGTGTACGACGGAGTGGTAGATGCGGTTATGCCGATCTACGACCGAGTGGCGGCATCGCTTATTACGGCTAAAGAGATGGTGAAAGCAGATATTGCCACGGACGGCGGTACCGATTGCTTTTCGCTCGCGGCATTTTCGCTTCTTTGCAAGCACGACGGTATCATTCTTGACCGCGATATAAACGACAGCAGTATAGAAGTCGGATACGGCACGGTACAAACGAGCTTGCTGTTCTCGCTGGTTACGGAAGGGACAAAGTACGATCAGGCGGTTGAGCTCGTGGACAACGGCGGAAGCGGTGCGATCGTGACGAGAATAGGTGTCGAGCAGTATGCCGTGTCGATTCGTTCGCTAGGATCAAAGTGCGGCAACATGTTTTTACTCGATCTATACAAGCTGTCCGACGTGTATGGCAACGGTTACGAATCCGTTTCGCAAATAATCGGTACACTCGTAGGCTTGGGACTGATCACGATAATGCTCGGAATAATGTTTATAATCAATCGTAGCAAGACAAACAAGCTTGTTTACTCGATTGAGATGGTCAATGCCGAGCTCGATTGTAGCACACCGAGAAAGTTCGAAGAAGATTCTACGGAGCTATTGAAACGTTTCAAAAACTCGAAGTATGCCGTTGCCGCGGCAACTATAAACAATTTCCGCTACACGGAAGAGCATTTTGGCGACGAGACTACGAAAGCATTGCTTATGCACATGCGCAACTCGATCAGGTATTCGATATTACCGCAAGAGACGTTCGGTTACTACGGCGACGGCGAATTCTTTATGTTGCTCAATTATCGCGACAGGCGCGAGCTCGAGAATCGTATCGGGGCTATGTATCGTTCGATAGAACATTTTGAGTTTGATGGTGGCGAGGACTTCAAGATTACGATGTCGTTCAGCGTGTACGAGATCGAACGCGAACTCAATCAGCCGTTCAAAAAGATGGAAGACAAGGTGCGCATACTTCAAAGTTCCGGCGGAATGAAAAGCGGTGCGTTCAGCCTTGAATATTACGGCGACGTCGTGCGTGACGATTACTTCAAGAAAGCCGAAATCGAAGGCAGGATGGAGAGCGCACTTGCCGGCAACGAATTCCACATATTCTATCAACCTAAATTCAACTTCAAGCGCGGAGACCTCGACGGTAGCGAGATTCTCGTCAGATGGTACGATCCGAAGATCGAAGCGTACCGCAAGCCTGCCGAATTCTTGCCCGTGTTCGAAGAGGACGGATTTATCGACAAGCTTGACCGATTCGTATTCTTCCGTGCGTGCGAGAACATTGCCGAGCGTGTCGGTAAAGGTATGCAAGTTTACCCGATATCAGTCAACGTGTCGAGGGTAACCGCAATAAGATCTGACTTTTTATCGTACTATAAAAAGGTCAAGGAAAAGTTCGGTATTCGTGACGGATTCGTTACACTCGAATTTACCGAAAGTTTTGCATACGAGAATTATGAGTACTTGTCGAAGATCGTTACCGATTTGCACACCGCGGGCTTTAAGTGCTCGCTTGACGATTTCGGTACCGGTTACTCGTCGTACAACATTCTTAAAACGCTCGATATGGACGAGATCAAGCTGGATAAATTCTTCCTTGAGAAAGGCGTCGATTCGTCTCGTGACGAGATGATCCTATCTTCCGTCGTCAGTATCGTGAAGAAGATGGGCGTAAAGGTCACGCAGGAAGGTGTCGAGACGAAGGAGGACTTCGACAGACTTAACGCGATGGGCTGTGACGTAATCCAAGGTTATTACTTCTCAAAGCCTATGAAATACGTCGATTATCTCGAATTCATACGCAAAAACTTCTCAAAAAATTAAAAAATTACCGTCCGAGCATAAATCGGGCGGTTTTTTGTTGTGTTTCGTGGGAAATTAAGTTATAATATTTTTATATTGTCTATTCATAAGATTGCCTTGTAACGAGGTTTTTCACTATTCTAGCGATTAAAGGCGGAAGCACGTAGCGATGAAAGAAAAAACGAATATACTTACAATGAAAGAATTGCGAAACCGCATGAAAGTGTTTGAGACGGTTTTTGACATTGTCAGGCTACTGAGTGAGGACGATGTCGACGAATATTCTTTGGTAAACGGTGGATTTATAGATTGTGACAGTCGTTGCAAGTGCTATGAATTGTGGCATAACGATGTGCCGTGCGAAAACTGCATTACTTTGCGCGCGTTTAACGAAAAGCATCGTACATACAAAGCGGAAATGGTGAACGGCAGAGCGTACGAGGTGATTGCCGAATACGTCGAGGCGGACGGGAAACCCTATGTGCTCGAACTAATCAAGGAGATCGAGGACGGAGAAAACCTCACGGACGACGGCGAGAACATACTCGATCGTCGCAGACAGTATTTTGAAAAGACGTATACGGACGTGCTGACCGGTACTTATAACCGAAGATATTACGAGGACAAGGTAAAGAACGGCATAAATCATGTCGGGCTTGCGATGATTGACCTCGACGATTTCAAGATATACAACGATCTTTACGGACACGATATCGGTGACCGAATATTAAAGACGATCAGTGTTGAGATGAAAAAGTGTCTTCGTAGCACGGACAAGTTGATTCGTTACGGCGGCGACGAGTTTTTGGTTGTCATGCCGGGCGTAAAAAAAGAAAGTTTCGAGAACGTGCTTCATGCGATGATGAAGCATGTCCAAGACTGTGAGATTACCGGCTATTCGTCGGTGAAAATGTCCGTGAGTATCGGGGCTGCCATGTGCGACGACGGCAAGATCGAAGACGCCGTATCTAGGGCGGACAAGCTTTTATACCGTGCAAAAAAGAAGAAAGCCGATCTTATTATCATTACAGACGGAGAGTACGGACCGGACGAAGTGGGCAAGCGCACGATATTGATAGTCGACGATTCGGCGGTAAGTCGCGAAACGCTGGTTGAGATTCTCAAAAACGAATATAACATTATCGAGGCAGACAGCGGTAAATCGGCACTGAGCATTATAGCTTCGTGCGGTGATGAGATTTCCGCGATACTTATAGATATAATAAAGCTCGGCGACGAAGGACTCGACGTGTTGAAGTACATGAATTTCAACCATTTGATCGAGAGAATACCGGTTATCACGATAAGCGGTGACGAATCCGATACCGCGATACGTCGCGTGTATGACCTTGGCATTGCGGACTATATCAATCGTCCGTTCGATGCAAGAGTCGTATATCGCAGAGTGTTGAATACCATCAATCTTTACGAGAAACAGCGTAGGCTCGTGTCTACCGTGTCGAAAGAGATCGTAGAGAAAGAAAAATCGAGCAGAATGCTAATGAGTATTCTCAGTAGATTCGTTAGCGCGCATTACGGCATGCATGCGTCGCACATGTCGAACGTGAGCAAGTTTACCGAGATAATGCTAAACCACTATGTGCGAATACGCAACAAGGATAAGCTGACCAACCGAGATGTGTTTTTGATATCCTTTGCGGCTTCGCTCCATGACCTTGGCAAGCTCAACGTGGACGACAACATACTCAACAAGCCTGCAAGGCTCACACCGGAAGAGTACGAAATAGTCAAGCTTCACACGATTTACGGCGTAAAAATGGTCAAGAGCGTGCACGAGTACGGTGACGAACCGCTAATAAAGTATTTATACGAGATTTGCCGTTGGCATCACGAGAGATATGACGGCAAGGGTTATCCCGACGGCTTAAAGGGTGACGAGATTCCCATTTCAGCGCAAATCGTGTCGATAGTGGATGCTTACGACGCGCTGACCAGCGCACGCGTGTACAAAGCGGCATACCCAAAGGAAAAAGCGATAAAGATGATACTCGACGGCGAGTGCGGAACGTTCGATCCGCTCCTTCTAGAGTGCTTTATGGCGGTAGTGGACAAACTAAAGTAAATAAAATTTTTAACGGTAATAACGAGGCGGACGGTAATTTATTTGCCGATGAAGCCGAGAGGAGATAATAATATGGATTATGACGTTATAGTGATCGGGGCAGGCCCCGGTGGAATTTTTGCTGCGTATGAGCTTCGTAACAGCGGGCTGAAAACCGCCGTATTCGAGGCGGGAGGAGCACTTTCCGAGAGAAAGTGTCCTATTGACGGAGTGAAGGTCAAGAGTTGTATAGGGTGCAAGACTTGCTCGATCATGTCGGGTTTTGGCGGAGCAGGTGCATTTTCGGACGGCAAATATAACATAACGAACGACTTTGGCGGTAATCTTTGGGAGCATATCGGCAAACAACGTGCGCTCGAACTCATGGAGTACGTCGATACGATCAACGTGGCGTACGGCGGAGAAAAGACAAGATTATTCTCGACTGCCGGCACGAAGTATCACAAAATTTGCATGCAAAACAAATTGAACCTTCTTAATGCAAAAGTCCGCCACCTCGGCACGGATATAAACTATGAAGTGTTGACTAATCTATACAACGATCTGAAAGACAAGGTTGATTTTTATTTTCATACGCCGGTAGTTACGGTCAAGAAGACGGACGAAGGTTACGAGATCGTAACGGCAAAAAAGACGTACACTTGTCACGATTGCATTATTTCCGTTGGACGTAGCGGAAGCAAGTGGATGCAGTCGCTTTGTAGTGAACTCGGGATCCCGACATTGTCAAATCGTGTCGATATCGGTGTGAGAGTGGAGCTTAACGCGGAGATTTTTGAGCATCTTACCGACGAACTTTATGAGAGCAAGATCGTATACAAGACCGAGAAATGCGAGGACCTTGTGCGCACGTTCTGCATGAATCCGCGCGGAGTTGTGGTCAACGAGAACACGAACGGTATAATAACGGTCAACGGACACAGTTTCGAGGGTGAGGACAAAAAGACGAACAACACGAACTTCGCTTTACTCGTCAGCAAGCATTTTTCCGAGCCGTTCAAGGACAGCAACGGTTACGGCGAAAGCATCGCAAGACTGTCGAACATGCTCGGCGGAGGAGTCATCGTACAGCGTTTCGGTGACCTTGTAAGAGGTAGAAGAAGCACGCGTGAGAGAATTGCCGAAAACTACGTTACGCCGACGCTTAATGCGACCCCGGGTGATCTTAGCTTGGTACTGCCGAAGCGTATTTTGGACGGCATTATCGAGATGATTTACGCCCTCGACAATATCGCAAAAGGCACGGCAAACGACGAAACTTTGCTTTACGGCGTGGAAGTCAAATTCTACAACGTGGAAGTCGAGACGGACGAAAACCTCGAGACGAAGCACAAGGGGCTTTACGTTATCGGTGACGGTAGCGGATCGACGCACTCATTGTCGCACGCAAGCGCAAGCGGTGTGTATGCGGCACGCAGGATTTTAGAAAGCCGCGCATAACCGCACAGTAAATTCACTAGGGGAAGAAAAAGAATATCATGATAAAAAAGACTCATACTTTTACGGGCAAATGCGGTGATGTGGACGTCTATACGTTCACAAACGCTTCCGGTATGGAAATGACGGTTTCGACGCTGGGCGGAAGAATACTTACGCTTACCGCACCCGACAGAAACGGCAAGTTTAACGATGTGCTTATGGGACTGGCTAAACCGGAGGACTATCTTACCGATCACCCGTATTACGTCGCGTTTATCGGCAGATACGGTAATCGTATAGGCGGGGCAGAATTTAAGCTCAACGGCAAGACGTACAAGCTCGAAAAGAACGACGGCAAGAACATGCTCCACGGCGGTTTTATCGGCTTTGATCAACGTGTTATGACCGCTAAAATCGACGGCAACGCGTTGGTGCTGTCGTATCATTCACCCGACGGAGAATGTGGTTTCCCGGGTAATCTCGACGTTGACGTGAAGTACGAACTCACGGACGACGGCGAAGTAAAACTAACTTATGACGCGGTTTCCGATGCCGACACCGTGTGCAACCTAACGAACCATGCTTATTTTAATATCGGTGACGGTGATAACGTGCTCGACCAAGTGCTGGATATCAATGCTTCTCGCATCACTCCGGTTGACGACGAACTCATTCCGCACAACGAATTTATGGACATTATCGGCACACCGTATTCGTTCAAGGGCGGAGTGAAACTCGGCAAGAACATGTTTTCGACCGATCACATGATCGCGCTTTGCCACGGCTTTGACTTTAACTATTGTCTCGATCGCAAGACGAAAGACGGACTCGAATTTTGCGCATCGGTGTATGACGAGAAGTCGGGCAGATATTTAGAGTGTTATACCACGCTCCCCGGTGTACAACTCTATACGTCCAACAC
Organism: bacterium; assembly: GCA_963620055.1. GTDB lineage: Bacteria > Bacillota > Clostridia > Christensenellales > Pumilibacteraceae > UBA10677. The sequence goes on from CAVEYH010000002.1 coordinate 20,546, forward strand.
GGTCAAAGGCTCGGTCGGTAAGAAAGTCTACGAGAATCACGCGGCACTTTGCCTCGAAACACAATGTTTCCCGAATTCGCCTAATTGCCCCGCATATCCCTCGACCGTACTCAAAAAAGGTGAGAAATACCACACCGAAACCGTGTATAAATTCTCGGTAAAGTAAGTAAAATAACATAGCATATTACACGGAAAAAGACAACTGTCACGACTTGGGCGGTTGTCTTTTATTTTACTTGTATATTCTTATATTCTAAAGTGACTGTCGAATAAATTCGGATAGCGAATAAAGACGGCGCATAAGTCAAAAATAAAAAATTATGTCGATTTACATAGTTAGTTATAGCTAACTCCTTGCGTTTCCGTAAAAATTAAGGTACAATAT
>CAVEYH010000003.1:0-3804 GCA_963620055.1 bacterium
AATCTCGATCTTTGTGCCACAGTCGGGGCAGAGAACATAGCTCATGTTTTCGACAAGTCCGAGCACGGGGATATTCATAAGACGTGCCATGTTTACAGCTTTTTCTACGATCATGGAAACAAGTTCTTGCGGAGAAGTAACGATGATTATGCCGTCAATCGGTATCGATTGGAACACGGTAAGCGGCACGTCACCCGTTCCCGGAGGCATGTCTACGAACATAAAGTCCACGTCGCCCCAAATAACGTCCGTCCAGAATTGCTTAACCACGCCTGCGATCATCGGTCCGCGCCATACGACGGGATCGGTTTCGTTTTCCGTGAGTAAGTTCAGCGACATCACCGAAATACCAGTAGAAGTTTTGACCGGGAATAGCCCCGCTTCCGTTCCGGTTGCCTTTTCCGTAAGTCCGAACGAGCGCGGTATCGACGGACCCGTGATATCCGCGTCAAGTATAGCAGTCTTGTAGCCGAGACGTGTGCTCTCTACGGCCGCTAGCGAAGTTACCAGCGATTTGCCGACTCCTCCTTTTCCGCTAACTACACCTATAACTTTTTTGATTTTGCTTAGTTCATGCGGTTTTTCGAGCATCGATTTAGGATCTTTTTTGCTCGGGCAATCCTCACCGCATGTTTCGCAATTATGAGTACAATCGCTCATGTGAATCTCCTTATGCGCATTTTACGCTCCTATATTATAAGTCATGCGCGCACATTTAGTCAAGTATAAAACTCCTAAATGCACACCCGCTAAAAATTTTTATAAATATATAGTAAAAATCGTTGACAAACATATAACACATGGCTATACTGTAAACAGTTGAATAAATGTTCAACTGTTGTATGAATTTGAAACTATTATAAGCTTCCACACGAGTAGGAGAAACACTATGACAAACGACGAACAAAAATATGTAAACGATTGTTGCGACGACGATGTCATTCATTCCGGCGCGGTAGAGCGTGTTAAAGCCGCCATGCCGAATGAAGATATGTTGTACGATGCCGCGGAGTTATTCAAGGTCTTCGGCGATTCTACGAGAACGCGTATACTGTCCGCATTGTTCGTCGAAGAATTATGCGTATGCGATATTGCCGAGATTCTGGGCATGACAAAATCGGCCGTTTCGCATCAGTTGCGCACGCTTCGCCAGACGAAGATCGTCAAGGCACGAAGATCCGGCAAAGAAATTTTTTATTCGCTTGACGACGAGCATATCTCACGTATTTACAAAATGGCGATGGAGCATCTCGGCGAAAACTAATTAAGATAACAATGTAGTGAGTTTCGCATGTAATCGCATGCGAGAGAAAAATAAAGGAGACAAACAATGAAAAAGGTAATCAAACTCGAAGATTTGGATTGTGCAAACTGCGCCGCAAAAATGGAACGCGGAATTGCAAAAATCAACGGAGTAAATAGCGTTACAGTCGATTTTATAACACAAAAGATTGTTCTCGATTGTGACGACAATGCTATAGACGAAATCGTAGCGGAGATGAAAAAAGTTTGCCACAAGATTGAACCCGATTGCATCTTAAAGATATAACTAAATAACGGAGCTGGATATTTATGGCTAAGAGGCTGACCAAGAACCAAAAGTCGCTGATAAGAGTAGTAGTTGCGCTCGTGCTGTTTGCAGTGGCATTCGTTACCGAAAAAGTACTTTCCGCAAACGAGATCGACACTAGTGTATGGATGTGGCTCGGAATTTACCTAGCCGTATACTTGTTTATAGGCTGGGACGTTGCATTCCGTGCGGTAGGCGGGCTGTTTCGCGGTGAGTTTTTAGACGAAAACTTTTTGATGTTTATAGCTACCGTGGGTGCGTTCGCAGTCAAGGAATTCCCCGAGGCCGTAGCCGTTATGGTATTCTATCAGCTCGGTGAATTATTCCAAAGTTATGCGGTCGGCAAGTCTCGAGCATCGATCACGGCGCTTATGGACATTCGTCCGGATGTCGCTACGGTTATTCGCGACGGTAAAGAAATTACGCTTGATCCCGAAGAAGTCGAAGTCGGCGAAATTATACTCGTTCGTCCCGGTGAAAAAATTCCGCTGGACGGCGTAGTAATCGAGGGAGTAGGCACGTTAAATACCGCTGCACTTACGGGCGAATCTGCGCCTATGGACGTTTGCCCGGGTACAGAAGTTGTCAGCGGTTCGATAAATTCGAGTAGAGTGTTAAAAATCCGCTCCACAAAAGCATTCCACGATTCGACGGTTGCAAAAATTCTCGATATGGTAGAAAGCGCTTCGTCACAAAAAGCAAAGGCTGAGAATTTTATCACAAAATTTGCTCGCTATTATACGCCCGCGGTCGTTATCGGAGCGGTATTGCTTGCCGTGATTCCGCCACTATTTTTAGGAATAAGCGACGGAGCGGTATGGAGCGAGTGGTTATATAGAGCATTGTCGTTCCTTGTCGTTTCGTGTCCGTGCGCGCTGGTTATCTCCGTACCGCTGTCGTTTTTTGGTGCGATCGGCGGAGCGTCAAAAGTCGGAATACTCGTAAAGGGTGGCAACTATCTCGAAGTATTGGCAAAAACCGACGTGTTCGTCATGGATAAAACCGGTACGATCACCAAAGGTTGTTTTGAAGTAAAAAAGACTTTACCCGAAAGTAACCGTGACGAAATATTAAATACCGCAGCTATTGCCGAAAGGCTGTCCACACACCCGATTGCGCGCTCTATCGTGTCGGCTTCGTGCGGAGAGATTCCTACCGATTATCAAATAGAAGAAATCGCGGGAGAAGGTGTAAAAGCCGTTTGCGGAGAGAAAGTAATTTATGCCGGCAATAAACGGCTTATGGCACATATAAATATTGAAGTCCCCGAAATCGACGAAATAGGTACAGTGGTATACGTTGCAAAAGGGAATAGCTATCTAGGTTGCATCGTCATCGGCGACACGATTAAGTCCGACAGTGTTTCCGCAATAGCACGATTGAAGGCGGAAGGAGCAAAGACAGTAATGCTTACCGGCGACAACGAAAAGACCGCATGTGCTGTAGCGGAAGAAGTCGGTGTAGACGAGTATTCGGCAGGGCTTTTGCCGTCGGATAAAGTCGAACGCATCGGCAAGTACTTAGATCGCAAGAACAAGACTGCGTTCGTAGGCGACGGCATCAACGATGCACCTGTACTTATGCGTGCGGACGTCGGCATCGCAATGGGCGCTTTAGGTAGCGATTCGGCAATAGAGGCTGCCGACATAGTACTCATGCACGACAGCTTGTCGTCAATTCCCGTGGCAAAACGCATCGCAAAAAAGACAATGCGCATCGTGTACGAGAACATTATTTTCGCACTCGGGATAAAGGCAATGATCCTTGTTCTCAGTGCGCTCGGCATAACCGGTATGTGGCTTGCAATATTCGCGGATGTCGGAGTGGCAATCATAGCGATACTCAATGCGATGCGCATGCTCAGTGTATCAAAGCGCGAATCTAAGGCAAGCAATAAATAATCATCAAAATAGACTAAAACCAAGCACGTTAAAAGGCATTCGCTCTATATTTTCGGAACGAATGCTTTTATAAAATTATAAATAGTTTTATGTAACGCCGCGTTTTTGCTTTTTTTTGAGCAGAAAATGTGGTACAATGTTTTCGTATGGAATGCAAAGACGCTATACAACTCAATTCGTTAACGCTTGCTTTTTTGGGCGATGCGGTGTTTACGCTGTTTGTGCGCGAAAAACTGGTAACAAAGTACGACTGCAAGTCCGGTAGGCTCCACAAACTGGCAAGCGGCTATGTTTGTGCCGCCGCTCAGGCAAAAATGCTCGAAGGTATCACTC
>CAVEYH010000003.1:3814-10117 GCA_963620055.1 bacterium
CCGTTATTTACGGACGAAGAAAAAGAAGTTGCTCGGAGATGCAGAAACTGTCACAACCCTTCGCACGCAAAGAATGCGGCATTGTCCGACTACAAAAAAGCGACGGCGCTTGAGGGCGTTCTCGGCTTTTTACGGCTTACGGAACAAGATGAGAGATTGGACGAGCTCATGCAAAAGTGTATGGAAATTATTGACGGAGGTAACGGCAATGAGTAGAGCCGACAAACTGTTTGTAGCAAACTTAAAAGATATAATTACGACCGGTTGGTCGGATCGCGATATACCCGTGCGTCCGCATTGGGCCGACGGGACACCTGCGCACACCGTCAAAAAATTCTGCATGGTAAACCGCTATGACCTTAGCGAAGAATTCCCGATTATCACGGTGAGAAAAACCAATTTTAACGCTGCGGTTGACGAACTTTTGTGGATTTGGCAGAAAAAGAGCAACAATGTTCATGATCTCAATTCGCATATTTGGGATTCATGGGCGGACGAAACCGGCTCAATCGGCAAGGCATACGGCTACCAACTCGGCGTAAAACACAAGTATCCCGAAGGCGAATTCGACCAAGTCGATAGAGTACTGTACGATCTAAAACACAATCCGTATTCGCGCAGAATAATGACAAACATTTATGTTCATGCGGATCTACACGAAATGAATTTGTATCCGTGCGCTTACTCGATGACGTTCAACGTCACGGGCAACAAGCTAAACGCAATACTCAATCAGCGTTCGCAAGATATGTTGACCGCTAACAACTGGAACGTAGTGCAGTATGCGGTACTGCTTATTATGATGGCAAAGGTTTCGGGATTTGAGCCGGGCGAGCTTGTTCACGTGGTTGCCGATGCACACGTTTACGATCGCCATATTCCTATTTGTGAGGAACTGTTCACTCGTCCGCAATTCGATGCCCCGAAACTTGTCTTAAAACGCGACGTAAAAGATTTTTACGACTTTAAGGTCGACGACTTCGAGCTTATCGATTACAAGTACACACCGCTCGGAAAGAAAATCGAGGTGGCTATATGATAAGAGCTATAGTTGCTGTAGACGAAAAATGGGGCATAGGCAAAAACAATGATCTATTGTTTCACCTTCCCGCCGACATGAAGTTTTTTTGTGAAACCACGCTCGGCAAAGTGGTGATCATGGGTAGTAACACGTTAAAATCGTTTCCCGGCGGTAAACCGCTTCTAAGGCGCACCAACGTTGTTTTATACCCTGGCGGTGAAAAGCGCGACGATTGTGTAATCGTGGGCTCGCTTGACGAAATGAAGTCTGCGCTCGAAGAGTACAAAAACGAGGACATTTTCGTCATTGGCGGAGCGATGTTTTATCGCACGATGTTGCCGTATTGCGGAGAAGCATACATAACGAAAGTCGATGCGGACGGAGATGCGGCGGTGTTTTTTGAGAATCTTGACGAAAAACCCGAGTGGGATTGCGTGAAGGTGAGTGATCCCGTCGAGACGGAAGGAAAGACGATAAGATTCACGACATACAAAAACAACGCGCCGTTAGAATTTTTCAAATAACGTAAAAATAAAAGCAAGAAAACAAATTGTAAGGAAATAATAAAGATGAAGATTTACGGAAGAAACGCCGTGTCCGAGGCAATCAAATCGGGCAACACGATCGATAGACTCGTTGCAGCGAAAGGTCAAAAGGATGTAGGTGCACAGCGCATTATCGACGAAGCAAAGGCGCGCGGTATCAAAGTATTTTTCTACGATAAAGAAGTGCTCGACCGTGAAACCGGTGGCAAAAAGCATCAGGGATTTGTGGCGGAAGTCACCGACTTCAAGTATTGCGAACTCGAAGACATTTTAGCTTATGCCGACGAAAAAGGAGAAGCGCCGTTCATATTTATTCTCGACGGTGTGGAAGATCCGCATAACCTCGGTAGTATTTTGAGAGTAGCCGAGTGTACAGGCGCGCACGGTGTCGTTATTCCGCGTCATCGTAGCGTTTCGGTCAACGATACAGTCGTCAAGGTCTCGGCTGGTGCAACAGAGCATATTCGCGTGGCGAAGGTTACAAACATTAACGATGCCATCGACGAATTAAAGGCTAAAAACATTTGGGTATATGCAGCGGATATGGACGGAGACGACATTTACAAGGCCAAGCTCACAGGTGCCGTGGCATTCGTTATCGGCGGAGAAGGAAGCGGAGTAAAGCGTCTTACTCGCGAAAAGTGCGACGGAGTGGTGGCGCTTCCTATGCGCGGAAAAGTCAATTCGCTCAATGCGTCTGTTGCGGCCGGCGTGGTTGCATACGAGTATATTCGTCAAAATTTTGTAAAATAATTTGAAAAACCGCGCGTTTTGCGGTCAATTTACTTGAAAACCGCGGGAGTAAATTATATAATAGACTACGGCAAAGCCGTTCGTCACAAAAAAAGAAAAGTAATCTTAAGGAGATTTAGTATTATGAGAAAGCCTATAATTGCAGGCAACTGGAAAATGAACAATACCAAAGCGGAAGCCGAAGTTTTGCTTACCGCACTCAAACCGCTCGTTAAAGACGTAAAGGGTGTAGATATCGTTGTGTGCGTACCGTTCACCGATATCGAAAGAGTAAAGAAACTTGTCAAGGGTAGCAAGATTCATGTCGGCGCACAGAACGTTTCTTGGGCAGACAAGGGCGCGTTTACCGGCGAAATCAGTGCGAACATGCTTATCGAAGCAGGCGCAGAATATGTCGTAATCGGTCACAGCGAACGCCGTCAGTACTTCGGTGAGACGGACGAATCTGTTAACAAGCGCACCGTGCAGGCACTTAAATATAATCTTAAACCTATTGTTTGTGTAGGCGAAACCTTAGAAGAACGCGAAGGTAAAGTTACTGAAGCGGTACTCGAGAAACAGATAACCGGCGCATTCGCAGGCATCGACGCAGAGGATGCAAAGAAGATTGTCGTAGCTTACGAACCGGTATGGGCTATTGGCACCGGCAAGACCGCAACCGCGGAAGATGCCAACAAGACCATCAAGTTTATCCGCAAAACTCTCGCTAAAATGTACGACAGAGTTACCGCAAATCGCGTACGTATTCAGTATGGCGGAAGTATGAATGCAAAGAATGCCGCAGAACTCATGTCAATGAGCGATATCGACGGCGGACTTATCGGCGGAGCTTCGCTAAAAGCAGAAGACTTCTCGATAGTCGTAAAAGCAGGCGTGAAGGCATAATAAAAACAAAACAACGAAAAGCGAGCGGCTTCGGCTGTTCGCTTTTTAGGGAGTCAATATCATGAAAAAAACAGATGCAATCATTATAATGGACGGCTTCGGCTGGAGAAAAGAAGAAAAAGGCAATGCCGTAATAAAAGCCGGCACACCGTATATAAAGAGCTTAATGGCTAAGTACCCGTACACGTTTATCGAAGCAAGTGGCAGAGCAGTCGGACTTCCTGCGGGTCAAATGGGCAATAGCGAAGTCGGACATTTAAACTTAGGTGCAGGCAGAGTCGTTTATCAAGACATTACTCGCATCGACAAAGCAATCGAAGACGGCGATTTCTTTACGAATCCCGCATTTATCGGTGCGATCGAAAACGTAAAGAAAAACGGCACCGCACTTCATTTAGTCGGGTTACTTTCGGACGGCGGAGTGCACAGTTGCATTTCGCACATGTTCGCATTACTTGAACTTGCAAAGCGCAACGACGTAAAAAACGTGTATATTCATTGCGTTACCGACGGTAGAGACGTTCCGCCCGATAGTGCGGTTAAGTATATTGCAGAGACCGAAGCGGAGATCAAAAAACTCGGTGTCGGTAAGATTGCCACGGTTGAGGGCAGATATTACTACATGGACCGCGATAACCGTTGGGAGCGCGTTAAAAAAGGCTATGACGGAGTTTTTGCGGGCATTGGCGCACATTATGCCACCGCAGACGAAGGCGTGCGCGCTTCTTACGATAAAAAAGTTTATGACGAATTTATCGAGCCGATCATTGTCGGCGATTACAAGGGCGTAAATGCGAACGACAGCATTATTTTCTATAACTTCCGTTCCGACCGTGCCAGAGAAATCACGAGAGCGGCCATTTATCCCGAATTTGACAGTTTTGAGCGTGCAGGCGGATACAAGCCCGTTTACTATGTCGGAATGACGCAGTACGATGCAACATTTACCGGTATCCACACCGCATTCGGTCCTAAGCATCTTGATAACACACTCGGCGAGTACTTATCCAAACAGGGTTTGACACAGGCAAGAGTTGCCGAGACCGAGAAATATGCGCACGTCACGTTCTTCTTTAACGGCGGAGTGGAGCAACCCAACGCAGACGAAAAACGCGTGCTTGTCGCAAGTCCGAAAGTCGCGACATACGATCTTCAACCGGAAATGAGCGCCCCCGAAGTTACCGAGAAGGCGCTCGAAGTCGTCGGCGACGTGGACGTTCTAATACTCAACTTCGCTAACTGTGACATGGTCGGCCATACCGGTGTATTCGATGCGGCGGTAAAGGCAGTCACAACGGTTGACGAATGTCTCTCAAAACTTGTTCCGGCGATCCAAGCAACCGGCGGAACCGCGCTTGTTACTGCCGATCACGGCAATGCGGAGCAAATGTGTTTTGAAGACGGGTCTCCGTGCACTTCACACACGACTAATCTTGTGCCGTTCATTGTTGTCGGTGACAAGTATGTTAAATCTACACTTAAAAAGACCGGTGCACTTTGCGACGTAGCCCCCACGCTGTTAGACGTCATGGGCGTAGCAAAGCCTAGCGAAATGGAAGGCGCGAGCCTTATCGAAAAGAAATAATAACAAAAGTTTATAACATAAAGCGAGACTTTTTTATAGGTCTCGCTTTTTCGTATAACCGGTGTAGATATTACGATATTATAAATATGCTTAGTAGCAGATAGGATAATGGTTTTTACAAAGGGCAAAAGACAATCTAAAATCTATGAAAACATGTATATATCGGTTTTTCGGTTGCTTTTTTTCGGTGAAGTAGCTATAATAAACATAGCGCGCGTATAAATGGCGTTTTTTTGGCTGTGACGCGCACAAAAACCGCACGATAGCGGTGTACGGAGAGGCAAATACATGGAAAACGAAAAGAAAACTTATTACATTACCACGCCTATTTATTATCCCAGCGGGAAATGGCACTTAGGACATAGTTATACGACGGTTTGTTGCGATGCGCTCGCTCGTTACAAACGTATGCGCGGATTCGACGTATTTTACCTTACCGGTACGGATGAACACGGCCAGAAGATAGAAAAGCGCGCTACCGAAGCGGGAATCACTCCGAAAGCATTTGTCGACGAACTCGTTGACAGCATCAAAGATCTTTGGAAACTTCTCGACATCTCTTACGACAAGTTTATTCGTACTACCGACGATTACCATGTCAAGGCAGTACAGAAGATTTTCAAGCAGCTGTACGATCAGGGCGACATATACAAATCGCATTACAAGGGCAAGTATTGCACGCCTTGCGAGTCGTTCTGGACGGAGAGTCAGCTTGTCGACGGAAAATGTCCCGATTGCGGACGAGAAGTCGTCGATGCGGAAGAAGAGAGCTACTTTTTCAGACTTTCAAAATATCAAGACAGAATAAAAGAATTACTCACAACAACCGATTTTTTGCAACCGCAGTCACGTGTAAACGAGATGGTCAACAACTTCTTAAAAGAAGGCTTAACCGATCTTGCAGTATCTCGTACGGCGTTTAAGTGGGGCATACCGGTAGAGTTTGACCCCGGTCACGTGGTATATGTATGGATCGACGCATTGTCTAACTATATTACCGCACTCGGTTACGGCTCGGACGACGACAGCCTATACAAAAAATATTGGCCGGCGGATCTACACATGGTGGGCAAAGAGATCGTTCGTTTCCATACGATCATTTGGCCCGCAATCCTCATGGCATTAGGGCTCCCGATCCCGAAGAAAGTATACGGTCACGGTTGGTTGCTACTCGGTGGCGACAAGATGAGCAAATCAAAGGGCAACGTGGTTGATCCGTTCGTGCTAGTCGGTCGTTACGGTGTGGATGCGGTTAGATATTACATTCTCCGTGAGATCCCGTTCGGCTCGGACGGTGTATATACGGACGAAGCGTTCATCACACGTTTCAATCAGGATTTATGCAACGACCTAGGCAACCTTACTCGCAGAACGCTTGCGATGGCAAAACAGTACTTTGACGGCAAAGTAAACGGCAGCGGAGTAAAGGGCGAGTATGATGACGATTTTATAGCCGAAATCAATGCGCTTGACGGCAAACTCGATGCCGAGATCGAAAAGCTCAATCTGTCGCG
>CAVEYH010000003.1:10127-11392 GCA_963620055.1 bacterium
TCTGTCGCGTGCGCTCGAAACGATATTTGCAGTGATCGACAAGGCAAATAAATATATTGACAACACGCATCCGTGGGTACTTGCCAAGAACGAGGCGGACAAGCCAAGACTTATGGCGGTCATTTACAACCTACTCGAGGCGATCAGAGTGTGTGTTACCGCGCTCATGCCGTTTTTGACCCGCACTCCGTCGTTGATTTTCGAAGGATTAGGTATCGAAAAACCGGAGTATTTTGAAGGAAACCTTGTTTACGGCAAAATTAAAAATTACGAGACAAAAGAGACGGGAATACTTTTCCCGAGACTTGATATAGCAAAGGAACTAAAAGAATTGGAAAAGATAGCAAACGCAAGCACGGAAAGTGCAAAGAAAGAAGTGAAGACGGAACCCAAAAAGGAAGAAGTCAAGGCGGAGACAACGGCAGAACCCGAATTTGTCACCGCAGACGAATTTTTCAAGACAAAACTTGTCGTAGGTGAAATACTCGCTTGCGAAAAAGTGGAGAAAGCAGACAGATTGCTTAAATCTACCGTCAAGATCGGCGACGAGATCCGAACGATCGTCAGCGGAATCGCAAAATTTTACACTCCCGAAGAAATGGTCGATAAACGTGTTGTCGTTGTGTCGAACCTTGCACCGCGCAAGATCCGTGGTATAGAGAGTCGCGGAATGTTGCTTTGCGCAGTTACGGGTGAAGGCGACGACGAAAAACTTTGTCTTATTGCACCCGAAAAACTCATGGACGGAGGTAGTGAAGTATGCTAATCGATACTCACGCGCATTTGACCGACGAGAAGTACGGCGGAGCGCGAGAGATAATCGACGGCATGCGTGACGACGGACTGGAACGAATAATTACAGTCGGTTTCGATGTGGAAAGTTCGCGTGAATGTAGACGCATAGCGGAGAGCAACACGGCAATTTACTTTGACGCAGGTGTCCATCCGTCGGACTCGCAACATCTCACTGAAGATCCGATAAACGAGCTTTTAGAAATTAGCGATAGTGAAAAATGCGTTGCGGTAGGCGAGATCGGTCTTGACTATCATTACGACGATACCGACAGAAAAACACAAATATATTGGCTTGAGCGCCAACTCGAACTAGTCGAAGAGACAGGACTTCCCGTGTGTTTTCACGTCCGCGATGCCTACGAGGATTTTGAATCGGTCATACGCGCGAATCTCAATAAAATGAAGGGCGGAGCTGTATTGCATTGTTTTTCGGGTTCTAAAGAAATTGCCGAAAAATTTGTAGACCTTGG
>CAVEYH010000003.1:11402-20736 GCA_963620055.1 bacterium
ACGATATCGTGCCGGTTGTACCGCGAGAGAAAATTTTAATCGAAACAGATTGTCCGTATCTTGCTCCGGTGCCTTATCGCGGAACGACGAACTATCCGCGCTACGTTAAAAAGCAAGCGGAAAAGATTGCGGAAATACTTGACGAGGACTATGCGGAAATAGAACGGCTTACGACCGATAACGCATATCGCATTTTCTCTAAAATGAAGCGCGCATAACGATGATAGAAATGATAACGAGGGAAACGACGAAATACTTTTTTGGAGTACATTATGAGCGAAAACTTCGTGTATCGCTACGGCGATAATCTTTATGTAAATCTCACGAATAAGTGCTGCAACAATTGCACGTTTTGTATAAGGAATAACGGTGACGGCATCGGCGACAGTGGCAACTTGTGGCTCAGTCGCGAACCTAGTGCTACGGAAGTCATCGACGGCATAAAAAAACACGGCGACTTTAACGAACTAGTGTTTTGCGGTTACGGCGAACCGACATACAAGGTCGCGGAAATGGTCGAAGTTGCCGCGTTTGCGCATACTTTAGGCAAAAAAACGCGTCTTAACACCAACGGACTCGGCAACCTTATCAACAAGCGCGATATAGTCCCCGATCTAAAAAACGCCATCGACGAAGTGTCCGTGTCGCTAAATAACGACAATGCAGAAGACTATGACCGCGTGTGCCGTTCGGCTTACGGCCTAGACGCTTTCCCCGCGATGCTTGCATTCACCGCCGAGTGCGTAAAAAACGGTATAAATACAGTTATGAGCGTGGTTGACGTCCCGGGCGTAAACGTGAGCAAGTGTTATGCCGTTGCCGAAAAAACCGGTGCAAAACTCCGCGTAAGAGAATACATAAAATAAAATTGAATTACCTATAAAAACAAAAGGTCATTGTTCGAATATCGAGCAGTGACCTTTTTATATGCAAATATCACAAAATAATAAAATCAAAGTAAGTCAATTCGTAAAAGAGAGACATATTACTCCAATTCTAAAATGTCCGGAGAAAATAACGGATCATCGAAAAATTCTCCTATGTTTATGTTGAGCGCAAGCGTCAGTTTCATCACGACAGAGACTGTAGGACTTTTCGTGTGTCCTCGATATAGGTTTTGTAGCGTGGAAATAGGCAAGCCTGCATCCGCAGCAAGTCTATACAGACTTATTCCGCGTTCGCATAGATAAGAATCTATCCGTTTTGCAACTGCTTCGCCCATGGTCATCGCGTTTTCCTATACCTCCTCGTCAATTTTCTAACAAAATTTATTATATCAACCGACAGTAGAAAAATTATGTTTTAATTGACACATAGTGTTCAATTGAGTTGCATTTTTCGTCAGAAAGTGGTAAACTGATGATAGTTTATCGCGAAAGACTGTGTAAGCAGGCAAAAATATGTAAATTCAACTAACGGTAAAGCGAATTCAACTGTTAGTTTAGTTTGCAATCTTTACCTTGGCGTAGTGCAAGTGTTATAATGTTTATAGACTTTTGAAGGGAATTTGTGTGTGACAGCGACTGCCACGTCAAAACGAGAAAGTCAATAAAAATCATTCGGAGGAATAAATGAATAGTGGTGAAAAGATTGCGTCACTCAGAAAGGCCAAAGGCATGACGCAAGCGGAATTGGGAACTGAACTAAACGTTACGTTTCAGGCAGTGTCGAAGTGGGAGAGAGGCGAATCGTACCCGGATTTTGAGACGATGTCGAGGCTGGCAAAATTATTCGGAGTGCCGCTAACTTATTTTGAAGATAATGATACTAGCGCATCGCCTACTCAAGAAGCAACGGAAACGCCCGCGCAAGAAGTAGCGCCCGATTCGGCACAAGGCGAGTCGGCTACATCCGCACCTACAACCACACAAGCGCAAGCATCTGAGCCCGAGCCTGCACCGAAAGTTATGCTTGGCGTATGCAAAGAGTGTGGCAAAGTGGTCTACGATGGCGAAGAAATGACCACATCGCCCGCCATTATATGCAAAGCGTGCCATGCGCGCAAAGTACGCGAAGAGAAGCTTGCAAAAGAAGCGGAAGAGAAAAAGAAAATAGCCGCTGCAAGGGCAGTGCGTCAGGCCATGGATAGTAAGCGCAATCGCGGTTTAATCTGGTCGGCATTTATTATAGGAATAATAGCAATTATCGGCATTGTAGTTTGCGTAAAAGATCCCGACCCTTACATGTTTTTGGGGCTTGGAATAATTGTTCTGTTTGGTTACCCGTTTGTGGCACAGCTTTTCTGGGGCGGACTTGTAGTCGAAATCGTATGTTTTGGCGGTAAGGTCATCGGTACGCCCGGAATAATCTTTTCGTTCGATTGGGACGGCATCAAATTCTTTGTTGCTATGAAAATTTTATTTGCGCTTTTAAGATTTTTTGTATGGCTCGTGACATTCTTGGCATCCGTGGCATTTGCAATGCTTGTTTCACCGATATCGTTTATTACCGAATTGGTAAGACTCAACAAAGGTATCGATCCGGCCGAGAGATTCTAATATATATAAGTTAGCATATTACGACCGCTTCGGCCGATGTGAATACAATAGGTGTGGCAAAACCGCATTTTGAAAAGGAGAAATGAAAAGAATGAAAATGAAGAAGACAGTTTGCATTATCATTGCGTTAATGCTTGTTGTTTTGGTTGCGTTCGGTTTGTGCGCTTGCGGAGAAACCGAAACCCCGAATAACGGCGGAACAACGACGGATCAAGCAACTCCGAGTGATGACGATAAGACATCGGGCGGAGAGGAAAAACCTAGTGAACCTGAGACGCCGAGTGATCCGACAAAGGAAAACTTTACCGGTCTCACGTTAAGCGACCTTACCGTGACATACGACGGAACCGAGCATACAGTTACATTAAACGGCACGGTACCGGAGGGCGCAAACGTTGTATATGAAAACAACAAGGCGACGAATGCGGGTACATACAACGTAAAGGCAACTGTTACGAAAGAAAATTATAACCCGCTGACGCTTACCGCAAAGCTAGTTGTAAATAAAGCAAACATTGCCGACGGGCTGATTACTTTTACCGATGAAACGGTCGAGTATGACGGACTCGGGCATTCACTTGCGATAGTGGGTGACGTACCGGCAGGTTGCTCCGTAAGCTATACCTACAACGGCACTACAACGGGCGAAGTCGTTGACGGCGGTGAATATAATGTTGTCGCAACGGTTTCGGGCATTAACTACAACGCTCGCGAGTATACCGCAAAGCTTACTATAAAGACCACACAAAAACAGCTTTATTCGGCTATGCTCGGCAGTACCGTTTACTTCCAAAACCCGCTTGACAGTGATACGTTGTACAAGTACGACGGGACATCTACATCGAGTGGGACGTCACTTGTAAAAGTCAATAACGACGAAGCAAATTACATCACTGCTGCTGGTGACACGCTTTATTACACAAGTAAGGGTTTACTTAGTTCGAACATCAAGAAATTGACGTCCTCATCATCGGCAAGTGCGGTATATTCGGCCAATGCCGAGTATATTACGGTTTCGAACGGATACGTGTACTATGCGGTAAACAGCTTGCTCGGTGGAGATAAAAACGGTATTTATCGTTACTCTCTATCTGCAGAAGAAGATGCCGAAGCAACGCAAATTTATACCGGTAAAGCAAGCTGGCTGACAATATATAACGACAGAGTATATTTTGCGGCAGGCGCTAGCAAGGGTAAACTAACCAGCGTATCGATTAACGGTGGCAGTGCTACGGAATTTAGTGACAGCGAAGGTTTGCTTAGCGAAAAGAACGTTACCGAAATGATTTTGTCCGGCAGTACATTATATCTTAATATTGGCACGCTTACCGGTGGTTACGCTATTTTCAGATTGAACCTTACTAGTAACACAATAACCAAAATGACCACGGATGCGGGCAAAAATCTCACTGTTATCGGCGATAATCTTTATTACGTCAACGATGATCTACTCACATCCAACGTGTTCGGTAAAGGCATTTGCAAGATTGCCCTCACGGCTTCATCGAGCATCTTGCCGGGCACAAAACTTGTCGACGAAAACGTGTACTCGCTTACCGGCGACGGCAGTAATCTCTATTATTATCGCGATGAGAACAAGCATTTCATGAAATACTCGCTGTCTAGTAATACCGCAACCGATCTCATGGCAAGCTTTACGCCTAAAGAAGATAACAGCGTCATTGGCTATGCCGAGACGAAAGAATACAATAACGAGATATACTATATAAACAATCGCGACGGTGGAGCGATCTACAAGTACAATCCAACCACGAAAGGCAATTTCAAAGTAATTGCCGATGCTTGCTCGGACTTCTGGTTTAATGACGGCTATATGTATTACAGCAAATACGTTCTTACGAACTATGACCTATACAAGCGCGAAATGAAAACCGGTGCCGATGCGGTACGCGTTTCCAAAAATCGTATTGATGCGTTAACGTTCTCGGGTGACTATATTTACTACGTGGATAACGGAGCTTCGGCAAACAGAATCAGAAAAGTTGCCAAGACGTCTACCGACTTCGATACCGATGCTGTACAAGTAAGCAAGGATAACGTAAACTATCAGGCGTTGGCAGTTGTCGGCACCGAGCTTTATTATTGCACCAACCCGACCGTAGGTTACAAATATTTCTACAGTATTGATGCGAGTGCGGACGAAAATACAGCCGGTAAAAAAATAGATTACGGTGAAACATTTACGTATCTTGACGGAAAGTTCTATGTTTACAACCAAAAAGACAAAAAGATTTATTCGTACGACACGGCTACCGATGAAACCACCGATTTGCAGTCGAATGTAACTATTGTCGATATGATCAATGACGGCACCTATGTTTATTATGCAAGCAACACCAGCGGAAAAGAAGGCTTGTACAAGCTCGACGTTTCGTCTAATACCGCAACCAAGATTCACAACGGCGCGGTTGACGGTTTGGGATCTACGAGCAAAGGCATTACGTACGTTGACGTAAAAATAACTTATGCCAGCGAAATGCCTGTTTCGGGACAGGTAACCGGTAACGGCAATCTCTACCTGTACAACGGCACGAGCGCGACCAAGCTTAAATAACTTTATATGAGAATATAAGCGCGACAAAGGCGGTGACTCTTGACGAGTTGCCGCTTTTAGTGTATAATGTGTGTGAAAAATACGGGTGCGGAAGAGCGCACAAAAAAAGGACGACATGGATTATTTATTTTTCGATACGGAATGTAGCGACGGAACGCACTTGTGCGAATTCGGTTACGTCTTAACAAACGAGGATGGTATAGTCAAGAAAAAAGACGTTATACTTATCAATCCGGAACACAGATTTTGTCTCAGAGGCAAAGAACCTAGCGACATAAAGCTTCATTACAAGCCCGCCGTGTATTACAAGGCAAAACCATTCGGTTCGGCATATAATTTCATAAGCGCGTTATTGACCGCTCCAAACCGCATGATTTTCGGACATTCCATTGTCAACGATGCGAAGTTTATTCGTACCGCATGCGAGGATCACAATCTGCCAATTCCGGCATTTTGCTACTGTGACAGCCAAAAGCTTTTTCGCGATCTCGATATTGACGGACGCATCGTAAACTTAGAAAAAGCTTGTGAAGAAATGAACGTCACTACCGAAACGCTACATAAATCCGATGACGATGCACTGATGACCGCACGGCTTATACTGGCGATTGCCGAGAAAACGGGTACGCCACTGTCAAAACTTGCCGAGGAGCATCCGAATTGTTGCGGATGCTTACGTCACGACGGAACGATCGAAGACGATATCGTTGTCACACTTACGGACCGAGTGCACCGCGCAAGAGCAGACGAAAGCAACCGCATGAACAACAACGGAAAAAAGGTTTTCGATGCGTTTTACAGAAACTATCGTTCAAGGGAAAAAGCCGACAAACAAACGCTTCGTGGCAAACGTGTCGCATTTTGCAAGGCCTACGAGAATGTACACCTTCGAGAAATGCTGGCACTTGCCAAAATTATCGCAGACGAGGGTGGCAGATACACACAAAAAGCCACGGATTGTGATTTTTACATAAGTGACGAGATCGGCATGGAAACCGCTTGCACGCGTTGTAACGGTATAGGAAAAACAAAAATACTCACTACGGCAGAATTTTTTGCAAAAGTAGGCATAACGCAGTTGGAACTCGATAAAATACCGTTCCCGAGCGACAGCGAATTCAAGACACATGAAGTCGGTTGGTGGGAAAGTACCGAAAAACGTCGCAAGTACGCTGCTGAACTTGCCGAACGCGAGAAAAGAAACTTAGCAGCTAAACAAAAATAAATTAAAATAGCCCGAGATTATGGTGAGCAATCGTGAAAGGAGGGAGTGTATGTTAAAAGGAATATCCATAGGCGGACTTTTTGGACGATTCAATTACAGCGTACCGCTTCATGACGGTGCGGTAACGGTGCTTACTGGTCCGAACGGTTTCGGTAAAAGCACGTTGTTTTCGTTGGTGTCGGCCGTGGCAAATCGTAATCGCAAAGTGCTACTTGCAATGCCTGCGAAAGAATTTTCCCTCACGTTCGACAACGGTGAAAAATTCGTGTTCGAGAAGGACGGCGATGATTTTATCGAAAACGGTGAAACGGTTAAAAAAGATAGCGACATCACAAAAGCAGAAGAGCGCGTGGCTACACTGTTAGGTGCGGTCAAACGTGTAGGCGGTGATGGTTTTACGTCGGCGGCACTTGGCGGAGAAGAAAAAATTCGCGAGTACGCACAAAAACTTCGCGGCATTCCGCTACTTGTGGGATCGGCATATAATGCGGGCGAGCGTGAAAAAGAAAAGGCCGAATTGCTTATAAATCTTCTCGGAGAAAAATTTACTTTCAAAACACCGATCGTGGATAAAGACGGGCTCGAATTTGTAGAAGAGAACGGCGAAATGACACCGTTTACCGCATTGTCGGCCGGTGAGATTCGTCTTACCGAGTTTTATACGGATCTGTTTTTTAACACACCGGACGGAGCGTTGCTTCTCATAGACGAGCCGGAAATATCAATGCACATCGCATGGCAGTTTACACTCGTGGACGATATTGAGGAAATTTGCCGAACGTTATTCGGCGCGCATGCGATCATCGCCACGCACTCACCGCAAATATTGGGCGGTCACCGTGACTTACAAGTCGATCTCGGAGAACAGTATGGGAAGTAATTCGATATTTTCCGATTTAACCGCGGAGAACACCGCCGCAGAAATAAGCCTATTGTTGTCCGCGGACTTCAAACGCAAAAAGACGATTGTACTGTTAGAGGGCGAAGACGACATAAGAGCGTTTCATTTTTTGTTTGATAAGTCAGTCACGCTCATCAAGGCTTACGGAGCATCCACCACGATAGACAAATTTTTACCGAAGGAGTTTCCTTCCGAACCGCGTGTAATCGGTATACGTGACCGCGATTACCAGACAGAAAAGCGGTTTGACCGCATATTTTATTGTGACGGTTGTTGCTGCGAAACCATGCTCGCGAAAGACGACGAAACGTTTGAACGCGTCGTTGTCAATTTTTATCGTGGGAAAACACCTCCGCTAAAACTCCGCTATGAGATTTTTCACGCACTTTTTCCGATCTCGGCAATACGCATGTGTTCCGACAAATACAAGTGGGCAATCAAAGTATCCGGTACCGATCTTAGTCGAGTGATTCGACCGGGGAAACCCACGACAAAAAGCGAAGCTGTGAATTTTGTCAATGCGTATAACGACAAAAACCGCATCAACGGCGAACGATTCAAAAAGCTGTCGGCGGTTAGCGACACTGGACGGCTCGAAGACTATCTCATGATAACCAACGGTCATGATCTTGTTGCCGCCATGCGCATATATTTTGATTATTCGAGCGGAGATCATCGCTCCGTAGGTGACAAGACGATCGCAGGCGCACTGCGTTGTTCGTATTCAAAAGAGGCTTTTCATTCTACCGACTTATATCGTGAACTTACTGTCTATGCCGTAGACCACGATTTGACGATAACGGCGGAATAGTCGAAACCGAATAGAAGAGTGGCGTTGTTTTCTTGACACGACGGCACAAACGTAGTAAAATATACCGCGTGTTGTGGCGTTAAGAGCTATTTTATATAGCCACACACATGCAAGAAAACTTTAGGAGCAACTTACCAATGCAAAACGATAAAGTATGTATAGAGCTCGCCGACGGCAAGAAGATAAATCTCGAATTGTTCCGCGAATGTGCACCGGAATCTGTTGAAAACTTTATGACGCTTGTGAAAAGCGGTTTTTACGACGGCCTTTGCTTTCATCGTGTGATCCCCAATTTCATGATTCAAGGTGGCGGATTTACACAGAACGGACGCGAGCTAAAAAACAAACCGGCACCGAAAACGATTCGCGGAGAATTTTCCGCAAACGGCATCGATAATCCGCTCCGTCATACGCCCGGCGTAGTCTCGATGGCGCGCACGCCCGATCCGAATTCCGCATCTTCGCAGTTTTTTATTTGTGTCGAAGAATTGCCGTATCTTGACGGTCAATATGCCGCATTCGGTCAGACCGCTGACGAAGAGAGCCTAAAGAACGCGATCGAAATTTCAGAAGTCAAGACCACGTTTGCGGCAGGCGGTTATCGTGACGTTCCTGTCGAACCTGTTGTCATTAAGTCGATCACGGTAATAGAATAAAACAAAATGCAATACTTTTTCGGCACGTTTGGTGCAGCACTCGTGTCGAATGAAAATAATTTTTTAGGGCAATAGCCCGACGGAGGACTTAATGAAAAAGACCACCAAATTTTTGGTACGTTCCGCCGTAATCGCTGCACTTTACGCCGCGCTTACGCTTGTTATCGCACCGCTTGCATACGGACCGATCCAGTTTCGAGTCAGCGAGGCGCTCACGATTTTACCGCTATTTTTTCCCGAAGCAATACCGGGGCTTACGATCGGTTGCTTTTTAGCAAATATTCCGTCGGGACCGTGGGATATGTTTATAGGCGCGGGAGCAACACTTATCGCGGCTGTTTTGACAAGGTTAAGCCGTAAAATATGGCTGGGCGTCATACCGCCGGTAATAGCTAACGCGTTTTTAGTCCCGGTGATTTTCCTTACTAATCCCGAAATAACAGATCCGTATTGGCTCAGTGTGCTAACAGTAGGCGGAGGAGAGCTTCTTTCTGTCGTGGTACTCGGCATACCGTTGTACTTTGCATTGAAGAAATTATCCACAAGGTATCCGAGTCTGTTTGATTTACCCACAGACACAAAAGTAAGTGACGAAAATACGATAACCGACGAGAATAAAAAAGAATAGAATATTTTAGCATGGTTTATACTCACTCCTAGCGGAAACC
>CAVEYH010000004.1:0-9022 GCA_963620055.1 bacterium
CTACTATAAATTAAAAATAATTAAACCTTAACTCACAAATTAAAAATAATTATTCCTAATTACGCATAAGGTTTAAGGACGGGGCGAACCGTCCTTCTTTGTCTTTTCATATATGGAGTAAATCTCGGATTTCGGGCGATTGCGATCGGCGGCAACGTGCTTGACCGCGTCCATTTTACTCAGTCCGTCCGCGATATACTTCTCGACGTGCTCTTCGATTGTCAATCCATTGAGCGCGTTTTCCTTTTCCTTCGCACCCTCGACCACGATCACGAACTCGCCTTTTACGGTAAACTCGGGAAAATCTGCAAGGCGACCGCGAATGACTTCTTCGTGGAGTTTGCTTATCTCACGCACAACCGCGACGTCGCGATCACCGAGCGCACCCTTCAAAAATTCAAGATCGGCTGTTATGTTATGTGGCGGTGAATAGAATATGAGTGTCGCGCCAAGATCGACAAATCTCTCGATAAACTTTTTGCGATCAGACTTTTTCTCGGGCAAAAATCCGCACATGCAAAATGCGGAAGTATCGAGTCCCGACAGCACTAGCGCATTTATTGCCGCGCACGGTCCGCTAATCACGGTATACTCGAGTCCTCGGCTTATGAGTTCGTCAACCAGCACTTTGCCGGGATCGGACACGAGTGGCATGCCGGCATCGGACACGAGCGCGAGGTTTTCTCCGCTGGCGAGTCTTTCGGCAATATAGCCTGCCTTCTCCTTCTCGGAAAATTTTTGATAGGACACGAGCGGTTTTTTAATTCCGTAACGTTCGAGCAAAATCAACGTTCTGCGCGTATCTTCGCAAAGTATCGCGTCGACGGATTTCAGCGTTTCGATCGCTCGGTAAGTTATTTCGCCGAGATTGCCTATCGGCGTTGCTACGATATACAGCATATATCTCCTTTACACCACGGTGTCGACCACGCGTTCGGGCATTATCTCAATACCCTCTCTGCCGTCTTTCACGCATTTTAGCATAATAAGATGTGGCGATTTTCCTTCCGACGGCACTAAAATTTGCAAAACTTTCGGTTCGAGCTTACGCGATTTACATTCGTAAATGATCTCGGCAAGTCTGTCCGCGCGGTGAATGAGGTAAAACCTTCCGCCCGGCCGAGTGAGGTACGCCGCCGCGTCCAAAACTTCTTTTAGCGTCACCGCTATTTCATGCCGAGCAAGTGCGACCGACATATTCTCAATGGCCGTTCCGCCGTCCTTTTTGCGGTAAGGCGGATTACTGACCACGATCGTGGCGCAACCCGACTCAAAATGCGCCTTTACGTCTTGCATCGGCGCATTAACTATATCGCACATGTTTTCAAGCCCGTTCATCGCAATACTGCGCCGTGACATCTCCGCCATATCCGACTGGATCTCCACGCCCGTGCAACGTATGCCCTTCTTCCCGCCGAGCAAAATCGTGATAATGCCCGTACCGCTCCCGAGATCAATCGCGCGGTCCTTTGCTCCGCCCGTCACGAAGTTGGCGATCTCCACCGCATCGCAACCGAAACAAAACGCATCGGGATTTTGAATGATTTTCAGCCCGTTTACGAGCAAATCGTCCACACGCTCACCGCTATGTAAGTACGCGGTCTCTTCCATTTCTTCGCATGCGTTTGCGCCACTTGCACATGAATTTTTATCTATAAGGTTCGACTCTGTCAATCCTCGACAACCTCGTAAATGCCGTCAAGATTGCGGTACTTTTGGTCACTGTCGAGTCCGTAACCTATGATATAAGCCGACCTCTCTAAAACGAATGCAACGTAATCTGCCTTTGCGTCCGTCTTCCTGCACATAGGCTTGTCGAGAAGACAAGCGATCTTGACGTCGATCGGATTCTTCGACGAAAAATACTGGCGAAGATACGACACGGTATAGCCCGAATCGACAATGTCCTCGACAACGAGAACGTGCTTGCCCTCGACGTTTTCGCGTAGATCTTGTATGAGTTTGATTCTGCCCGTCGTTGCCATAGATCCGGCAACAAGTGCGTTTTCATAGCTCGACAGCGTGACAAAATCGTACACCACGTTGTCCGACTTGATCTCTTTCATGAGATCCGTATAGAACATGACCGCTCCACGAAGCACGCACACGCACACGATAGGCTTGTCGTCGTTGTAGTATTCGGTAATTGTCTGTCCCAGTTCCTTCACTCTCGCGCGGATCGTGCTCTCGGTGTAAAGTACACGTTTATTTAGTCCCATTTGTAGTTGTCCTCCGTTATTCGCCGTCTTTAGTGACAAGTACGGCTAATTTATGCATGAATATTTGTCTTGTTTATCGCTTTTCGCTCGGTTTCTTGCCTCGTTTTTCGCTAAACCGAATATTTTAGTTCCAGCGCATTGATCGTACCGTCGGTGATTTTTACTTCGTCGGCGATCTCTATTCCGAAAATCGCAAGCACTTTATCATTATAGCACAGTAGCGGTAATTTGTCTCGTTTTCTCAGCGGTATTTTTTTGTCGATAAGATATTCTTTCAGCTTTTTGTTTTTCCCGCCGTACGGACAAAATTCGTCACCCTCACGGCGCACCCTCACGACCGCACCGTCCGGCACTTTGTCACCGTCGATCACCAGTTTCCCGCGCTCCGGCATCGGCAAAACGGACGTAACCTCGATTATGCCGTCAAGATACGGTGTAAAGCCGACCGAGAACGGTATCTCTTCCGCCTCCGCTCCGTCGTCACCGTCAATCGTATAGAACGCTATCACTCCGTACTCTTTCGATGCCACGAGTCCGCCCACAAGATCCACTCTCGCACCGTTTTCGAGCGATAATAGCGACAGCACCGACTCCACTTGCTTGCGCCCGAAATCCACGACATAGCCGGCTCGCCTTGCCGCCTCCGCGATATAGCGTGACGAGAGCGCAAACGGCGTTTTCAAGGCGGATTCGTTAAGATACACCGCTTCTCCGTCCGTCGTAATATTGCCGTCAAAATCAAGCATCGAGCGAATAAATTCGTCGTCCGTGCGCGCGTTTTCGCTGAGAGTCTCGATCGCGCCCGTAAGATTGTACCGCTCGGAAATAAGTGGAATCACTTGCTTGCGAATAAAATTCCGCGTGTATTTTGTGTCGGCGTTCGTGCTGTCGGTGACGTACTCGATGCCGTTATCGTGATTGTACCGCTCTATCTCGGCGCGCGGGACGGAAATAAGCGGATGGACAAAGTCCCCGTCCGCCTCGGTCATGCCGATCAGTCCGCGAATCCCTGCCCCTCGAAAAATGTGCATAAGTATGCCTTCCGTACGATCACCGGCATTGTGCGCCGTTAGTATCTTGTCCGCTTTTCCGCTCGATAAAATCTCACCGAAAAACTCTTTTCTGTATAGCCTAGCCTCTGTCTCTTCACTCCGTCCGCTAGCCTTGCATAGCGACGGCACGTCGGCTTTTCTGCCGATAAACTCGATACCGTATCGCTCCGCCGTATGCCTTACAAATTCGCTGTCACGCACCGACTCTTCTCCGCGTATGCCGTGCTCCACATTGAGAACGACAATCCGATCGTGCGGAAAAACCTTCGCAACAATATCGAGTAAGCACATCGAATCCGCTCCGCCCGATACCGCAATCGCCACTTTGTCACCACTCGCAACGCACCTTTTCAGTACGGAAAAAACCGCCTGCGGTAATGCGCCGTCGGTAGTCTTTTGCACGGTTTTAGTCCGTCCGTCAAGCGAGATTTTCGCCTCGTCCGTCCGCATTTTATTCGTGTTATTTTCTCTTTCGTCGGTGATGAAACTCATACTATGAATTATAAGATAGTTGCACACTTTTGTCAAGAACTATAGTCAACCGCGCTCATAAGCACTTTTTCTGTTTTGCGCCACAAATAAGCCGAAGGCGTAAAATTATTATTAAAAGCCAACCACTCACTCGACAAGTTGTTCATAGCTCAAAAAAATAAGTCGGAGAACTCGTTTTGAGATCTCCGACTCGTTTTGCACAAAACTTGCTTATGCAATCGGGCATAGCCATATATTTATCATAAGTCACACCGCAAGCACCTATAAGAGAACAGTTTAATCCGCTCCCTCGATAATGTCGACAATTTCACCGCCGGACAGCTCGCGCTTGAGGACGAGCGCATTGGCAAGTCTTTCCAGCGCGTCGTGGCGATCGATCATAATCTTTTCGACTTCATTTATCGCATCATTGACGATTCCGACCATTTTTGTGGCTCGCTTTTCGGTGAGTGAAGCCGAAAATCGCTCGCTGTTATAGGCATCGTCGTTTACCGTGAACGATATGTACTCCATGCCGTAAAAGCCTTCTTCCAGCATTTCTGTGGCTATCTTATAGGCCTTTTCGATGTCCGACTTGTTCCCGTTCGTCATCGTCCCCGCCATGACTCTGACGGCAGTCATTCCGGCAAGCGCGATTTTTAGCATACCTTCGTAATAATCTTTGCTCTTTACGATATCGTCGTCGCCCGTTAGCTTAGTCGCGCCGGCAGACTCGCCCTGCGGAATTATCGAGACGCAACGCAAACTGTCGGGTTGCACCAAATAACTCATGAGCGCATGCCCTACTTCGTGATAAGCGACAAGCTTTGATTGTTCTTCGGACCTAATGTCGTCTTTGGGAATGTCGCAAAATACGATTCGATTTAGAGCGGCAGTAAAATCGGACAACTGCAACGCCTTCTCTCCGTTATGCACCAAGGCTATCTTTGCCTCGTTGACCATGCACTCGATGTCCGCGCAAGATCGTCCCGCAGTCATCTTGACCAGATCGTCAATCAGCACGTTGTCGGCAAGCGGTGAATCTTTTATAAAGTGCTTGATTATTGCCCTTCTGTCGTCGTCGTTCGGTCTAGAGAACAGCACTTGCCTATCGAATCTGCCCGTGCGTAGTATGGCTCCGTTAAGGTAAGTCTTATCGTTTGCCGTCGCTATGACTATTACACCGTCACAGTCCTTTACTTCGTCAATCTCGTGTAACAGTATTTTCTGGTTTTTGAGGTTATCGGTCAGCTCGTAAGCATACTTTCTGTATCCGGCAAACTTGTCCATCTCGTCTATAAAGACGATGCACTTGCCGATCTTCTTCGCTTCCTCGAACCCCATGACAATGTCTTCCTCGATATCGACTTTGCGCCGTATCGCATCGGAAGAACTTATCTCGATAATCGGATAGCCCACGTATTCGGCAATGTCCTTGACGAGCCGAGTCTTGCCCATACCGGGCGCACCGTAGAAAAACCAGCCTCTCGGGCAATACGCACCGACCTTTTTGTAAGCGTCCTGACGCTGAATCATGTCGATTATTTGCGCTCCCTCGGCACGAACCTTGTCGTAACCGGCTATATGCGGGAACATTGCTTGCCATTTCTTTTGATTGTTATTTTCGGATTGAATATTTATCACCGTAAATTTTCTCCTATAATCTTGTCGGGGCTTAATTAGACAAGCCCGTTATACTCTCTTTGCCACTTTTCCATCTCTTGCTTGTCGACGTCCAGCACGGAACTTCTAATGGACGCGAACGCCTTCTCAAAGTCGTCGTTATGTAGAACCATGTCCGTATTCTCGCCCTTGAGGATGCGCTTTATCGCGTTTTCCTTGGCTTTTTCGCAAAGATAATCCACATCAGCACCGTTGTAACCTATCGTGCGATTGACGAACGATTGAATGTCGATACCGTCGTTCGGCACGCCGTCAAGCCTTGACTCTATGATCTGTTTGCGTGCCGATTCGCACGGAAGCGGTACATAGATCTTCTCGTCAAATCGTCCGGGACGAAGAAACGCGCCGTCGAGTCTCCACGGCTTGTTTGTCGCACCTATAACAAGTATTCTGTTGCGCTCTTCACTCGCGCCTACGCCTTGCATTTGCGCCAAAAACTCGGGCACGGAACGCTCCATCGCACTGTTTTCCCTACGATTCGAGCCGTAAGCCTCTATCTCGTCGAAGAAAATAACGGCATTCTCCGTCTCTCTGGCGGCATCGAATACGTCTCTAATGTTCTGTTCCGTCTCTCCGAACCACTTTGAGCCGAGGTCCGAACACTTGATCGGGAAAAACGTTGCTTCCGTCTCGTGCGCAATAGCTTCGGCTATCAATGTTTTGCCCGTCCCCGGTAGTCCGTATAATAATATACCTCCGCCGGTGCGCTTTTTGAATGTATCGTAAATATCCGAATGAATGCGCGGATAAATTACCTTGTACATTACCGTCTCTTTGACGTCCTCAAGTCCCGCAATATCGTCGAACGTCGTGCTAGGGACTTCGTCGGTTGCAAATCTGTTTTGATCGCTACCTTTGTGCTTGCATCCGGCATGCTCGCTTTCCGTCTTGTTTGCCTTTTTCTTTTTGTTTTCGTCGACGATCCTTTGCTCGATGGTGTCAATTTCACCCAAAAGATCGACAACAAAATCCCGAGTATAATCTTGCTCTTCGCCCGTCATCTTTTGCGACAACTCGTTTAGATATACCGTAGACTGCTCGAGATATCTTTTAGCGACATCGTACCGACTCTGAGCGAGTGCGATGACCGCCTTTGAAAAACATCTGTCGTATTCGTACTTAAAACCGACTAAACTTGGCATTATTTACTCCCTTAACAATTGGATTTAGACCTAGCAAACTACTTCTACGGCATCATTGTCAAATAAATTTAGCGCCACCCTCCTATCGTTAAATTTGTTTCCGCGACGCGATTTACGCTTGTCGCGTTTGTCGTAAATTACGACGTTGTACTCCTTTTCGACGTACTTTAGATATGTAGACATTTTTTCTGCGGTCCTCCTAACCGCCATGTTTACGTTTTTACATGCGTTCGACAACTCGTTAAGCTGTCTCCCGCCGACAAAGAAATTCCTGACTCCGACATAATACCGCTGACTAAACAAGTAATATCTCTTTGCACCTATCTCAATGTAAAAAGACTGGATTCCTTTTGCCGTCGTTTTGCAGTAGATTGTTTTGTTCATGGTTTCACTCCTTATCGTTTCCCTGTCCGTGAGGGATAACATTTCGAGAACTACTCATTGTAAAAATCCCTTATACATAGTATAAGGGATAATTTTTGTTTTATTCGATTTTTATCGTTTTAGTGAGATATTTTTGTATATTTTCTGCCGAACAACGTATATTCTCCGTCCGCGGATTCAATAATCGTTTTCTTTGCTTCCGCAGATTTTTTCAACATGTTTTTGAACATCTCACTCTCAAACAGCATCGCATAGAGACGCCAACTTCTCACGTTGTCCTTATCAAAGTGCTTTATCACAAGGTAAAGATCGCCTTCGTCCTTTATTGCCTTTTCTATCTCGGCCCTTCGCGCGTTCTTCACCTCGACGATTCGCTCTCCCAGTATTTCTCCCTCTTCCTCGTCCGCAAGCCTCTGTTCCGCCTTTAACCCGTCAATGTCGCTCTCGTACCGCTCGCACAGTGCGATTATATCGTCTTTACGCTTGTACGATGTAGAAACCATCGATTGCGGTTCGACTATCATGTCGATAATTCTCGCGTACTGCCCGACTTTTGCTTTTCCGCACTTAAAACCTATGCTCGACGCAATTTTATACACATACTCCATCGACGAATCGTAAAACCTGTATTTACTTTCGCCGTCGCCGTCTTGCAAGTTTTCTTTGTCGCGTGGTTTTTCTCTGTATTTAATGTTTTCGTTCGCTTTTTGACTGCTCAAAAACTCAAAAAAGCATGGTTTTTTCTCTGTGTACTTTCTCTTTATTACGTCAAGCTCCGCTCTCGCATCCACGTCGTACAGCCGTTTTGCCTTGTCTATCTCCACACCGGACAGTACGGACAGAATGCAAATATCGTTGTATATCTTGTCAATGTCGTCTTGCGAAGCGGTCATAGAATTGATCATGTCCCACAAAATACAATTTAGTTTTTGCGACAGATTCACGATCTCGCCTATTTTGTTCTCGCTTATATCGTAATCAAGATCCGCAAAACTTTGCTCGCCCTTATGATCGAATTCGATATTGCATACCGGCACCTTGAATTTTTCGTTTTGTTTTTGGCAAAGATCCACGATCAAATCGTCGTCCGTCACCAGCATGCTGTCCGAATCGTAATCACAGCCGTTAAGCCGTTGTTGTATATTCTCTCCGATCGCGTTTACGCAAATAATGTTATGTCCGAGGTTAAAATATTGCCATATCCTATCGGACGTGTTGTTTGTCGCACAATACAGATTGCCCATCGTAATATGCGGAGAACGTGCGCAAACGACCTTTTTGCCGTTTTCAAACCCGAAACAAGCCACTTCTCCGCTTTTTAGCACGGACTGCGCATTAGAATTGCTTATATCGAACTCGCCGGACAACGCCATGAGTAGCTCGGGGCCGTTGCCGAACAACGTTGCGTTCGTGCCGGATAGCAAAATATTGCCCGACCGTAATCTGTTTTTCAGTCCCTCGATAACGTCGTTCTTAAAATCTGCATACAACCTCGTTTTCTCAAACCCGTCGTTTATGCTCATCAGCCGAAAAATAACTTCGCTACGTTCCGCAAGCCCGTCAACTAGGTCTTCCTTCTCTCCGTCGTCCTCTTTTCTGTATGCCGTCTCAAAGTGATACCGCATAAAGTCCGAATCGGCTCTCAGTACGGACATATATGCCCTGCTCGGCGACAAAAGCTCCGTCGCTTGCTCTTCGGTCATGCCGATCGTGTTTATAAACTGGTAGCTGGTCTGCACCATTTTTCCGTCAAAATACTTCGTTCTTTTGTCGTACTTGACTACACCGAAGTTGCCGTCAACGTGCTTTGTCCATTTTATCACGTTGCTTTCGTTAAGTCCGCCCGCCATAAACCGTAAAAACTTCATGCTGTTCGGCGTCGTAACCATAACGATTTGACCGATATCTTTCGCGAGCGTGACATACCCACGTGCTTTGAGTCCGTCTATCGAATTTATGCGCTTGTCCGAAAACCATTTTTGAAGTTTCGTCCTAAATGCGCAAGACTTGAAAAACTTGTTGCGCAACAAAATCATGTGTTTGTCCTTGTATTGGCTTTTCTCAAACACAC
>CAVEYH010000004.1:9032-11685 GCA_963620055.1 bacterium
CCGTCCCAAATATCGTTGGTTATCTCAACGTTTTTCCTTCTCGAAACAATGTTTTTGCCGTCCTTTTCGACACTGACACAGTCCTCGGTAAATTTACTCTTATAGTCCGGCACAAACAAAATCCCGTCGAGCGGAACGGTCACAAACCCCTTTATCGAGCTAAGCGACAACGACTTGTATGCCTCCCACGACGAAGTATCTCCGTTGTTTTTTAACCCGCATTCACCCCATCTTGCCATGCGCGAATATAAATTTTCGTCGATGAACAGACACTTGCCCTGTCGCGAACTTCCGCTACTCCTCTTGTACCGCACGTAACGGGCACCTTCACACGTAAAGCCGTTTTCGTACATGTATTCTCTGAGTTGTCTTAGATTTTTCTCAGGCTTTTTGTTCGCTCGATCGTCCTCTGCATCTCCGTAATAGACTTTCGTGAACTTGACGTTTATCACGGCAAGCGTATATTCGTTACCGAATCCGTCCCTAAACGAAAACTTTTTGCGATACACGTTATAGTACGCTTTTTCGAGCTCTATCGCATCCATAGAATAGTCCAAAACGTTCTTGAACTGCTTGTAATACGGGTTTTTGTACGAATCGCCCTTGATTTTTTTGCTCGCTCCATCGTTTTGCGGTAGCCTATGTCCCACATTTTCCCCGTTCTTTATTATGTCTTTATAAAGCTCGCTAGCCTCTATCGAAACAATCCTGCATCCGCCTTTGTCCACTTGCGCTGTCCCCCCCGCTATGTAATAATGCCCTTGCTACCGACACAAATAACTAAAGTAATTATACAAATAATCACCACAAAAATCAATTAAAATTATCGCAAACCCTAAAAGATGCCCCAATCTGTGCATAACTCTTAAAAGAGTGCTTCTCCCTCGTTAAGCCGACACCCCTCCCTGATTTTTTGCCAAGCTTTTATATGTTGCGATTGTAAATACATATCGAACAGAGCTAGGAATGGATGCTTTTAAGCATAAAAACATACTGCCGTAACGTGCATACCGAAAAAATCTCCCTGTCATATCAACGCGACGATGCGCATTGAATTATAATATTATAATACGGCTAACGCCTAGATTTCTCGACTTTACTAACGTTCGCTCGAAATGACGTGGATAAAAAACGGCTAGCCGAAAGCGTGATATAAAATAACACACAAGCGCGATATTTTTTAGCACGCAAACAATATTCGCAAAAAATGTTACACAAGCAATATTGCGCCTGTATCATATTTTTTTAGTCACAGCAAACAACATCGCACAAGCATGCTAGCTATCAAAAAAGACATGGGGCGAAGGACTTTTCCACAACAAAAAAACGCACTATCATAATTGACAGTGCGTCTTTCTTGTTTTAGATTAGATGCCTAAGCTAGAATTACTTCTTCTTAGCGTCGATTTCGACATCGGGAAGGACCTCGGCAACGGTGCCGGAGCCAACGGTTCTGCCGCCTTCACGAATAGCGAAGCGGAGTCCCTTCTCGATAGCGATAGGAGCGATAAGCTTAACTTCCATAGAAACGTTATCGCCGGGCATAACCATTTCAACTCCCTGCGGAAGGTCGATGGTGCCGGTGACGTCGGTTGTTCTGAAGTAGAACTGCGGACGATAGCCGTTAAGGAACGGGGTATGACGACCACCTTCATCCTTGGTCAATACGTACACCTGAGCGGTGAAGTGGTTGTGCGGATGAATCGTGCCGGGTTTAGCAACGACCTGACCACGCTCGATATCTTTACGATCGATACCGCGGAGAAGGATGCCGGCGTTGTCGCCTGCTTCTGCGAAGTCAAGGGTCTTACGGAACATTTCGATACCGGTAACGACAGAAGTCTTGGTAGGTTTAATACCGACGATTTCAACGGGGTCCTGAATCTTGATGGTACCACGCTCAACTCTACCGGTAGCAACAGTGCCACGGCCGGTGATGGTGAACACGTCCTCGACAGGCATAAGGAACGGCTTGTCGTTGTCACGAACAGGATCGGGGATGTAGGAGTCTACAGCGTCCATAAGTTCGAAAATGCACTTGCATTCGTCGCCGTCAACGTTACCTGCGGAAGCGGCTTCGAGTGCCTTAAGAGCGGAACCCTTGATGATCGGGGTGTTGTCGCCGTCGAATTCGTATTCAGCGAGTTTCTCGCGGATTTCCATCTCGACAAGCTCGAGCATTTCGGGATCGTCGACCTGATCAACCTTGTTCATGAATACTACGATACGGGGAACGCCGACCTGACGAGCAAGAAGAAGGTGCTCTTTTGTCTGGGGCATGCAGCCGTCGGTTGCAGCTACTACGAGGATTGCGCCGTCCATCTGAGCAGCGCCGGTGATCATGTTCTTGACATAGTCGGCGTGGCCCGGGCAGTCAACGTGAGCGTAGTGACGCTTCATGGTCTCGTACTCAACGTGAGCGGTGTTTATTGTGATGCCTCTTGCTTTCTCTTCAGGCGCCTTATCGATCTGGTCGTACGCCATCTTCTGAGAAAGACCTTTAGCCGCAAGAGTTGTGGTGATAGCGGCGGTAAGGGTGGTTTTACCATGGTCAACGTGGCCGATGGTACCGATGTTAACGTGGGGCTTAGTTCTGTCGAATTTTGCCTTTGCCATTGTTATTTTTCCTCCGAAATAATTATTTTTTTTTTTT
>CAVEYH010000004.1:11695-15316 GCA_963620055.1 bacterium
ATATAAAAACCCGCTCCCTTTCTCATATTATAAATGAATTTTCGGTTTTTTACAATCGTTTTGACGTAAAAACTCAAAAATTATTTAGTCTTTTTTGGTTCTCTCACCGATAACTTTGTCGGCGATAGCCTTCGGGACCTCTGCATAGTGGTCGAAAGTCATGGTGTAGTTACCTCTACCCTGCGTACGTGAACGCAGGTCGGTAGCGTAACCGAACATTTCGGCTAGAGGAATCTCGGCGTGAACTTCCTGAGTTCCGTTGACGATTTCCATACCCATGAGGTTTCCGCGACGTGAGCTGATATTGCCCATGACGTCGCCGAGGTACTCTTCGGGAAGTGTAACGTCGACTTTCATGATAGGCTCCATAAGTACCGGATCGGCCTTGCGCATGCCCTCTTTGAAAGCCATAGAACCTGCGATCTTGAACGCCATTTCGGACGAGTCGACATCGTGGTAGCTTCCGTCGTAAACGGTAACCTTGAAGTCAACACATTCGTAACCGCCGAGGATACCGCTCATCTTAGCTTCTTTGATACCGGCATCGATAGCGGGGATATATTCCTTCGGAATAGAACCGCCGACGGTCTTGTCTTCAAAGACATAACCTGCGCCCGGCTCGAGGGGTTCCATATAGATTTTGCAGTGTCCGTACTGACCTTTACCACCCGACTGACGGATGTACTTGCCTTCAACGTCGACCTTCTTGCGAATAGCCTCGCGATAAGCAACCTGAGGTTTGCCGACGTTAGCTTCGACTTTGAATTCGCGAAGCATACGATCGACGATGATCTCGAGGTGAAGTTCGCCCATACCTGCGATGATCGTCTGACCGGTTTCCTGATCGGTGTAGGTCTTGAAGGTAGGATCTTCTTCGGCAAGTTTGACGAGTGCCATGGTCATCTTCTCTTGGCTGGCCTTGGTCTTGGGCTCGATAGCGACTCTGATGACAGGCTCGGGGAATTCCATGCTCTCCAAAACGATGGGGTGCGCGGGATCGCAAAGCGTGTCGCCGGTCGTGGTATCTTTTAGTCCTACGAGTGCGCAAATATCGCCTGCGTAGATATCCTCGATCTCAGAACGGTTGTTAGCGTGCATCAACAGAATACGGCCGACACGTTCCTTCTTGTCCTTCGTTGAGTTGAGGACGTAAGAACCTGCCTGCAACGTACCCGAATAGCAACGGAAGAATGCGAGCTTGCCGACGAACGGGTCTGCCATGATCTTGAATGCAAGACCTGCAAACGGTGCCGAATCACTGGTTTCGCGCTCTTCGACGGTAACGCCGTCAAGTAACGTACCCTTAACGTGCGGAACGTCGAGCGGAGACGGCATATAATCGACGATTGCGTCGAGTAGCTTCTGCACGCCCTTGTTCTTGAACGAGCTACCGCAAGTTACGGGGTTGATCTTCATAGCGATCGTGAGTTTACGAATAGCTTTTTTGATTTCCTCTACGGTGAAGTCCGCGCCTTCGTTCTCGAAGTATCTCTCCATGAGTGCGTCGTCTGCTTCTGCGACGATTTCAAGGAGCTTTGCACGGTATTCGTTCGCCTGATCGACATACTCTGCAGGGATATCGGACTCGTCCATGACGGTACCGAGGTCGTCCTTGTAGACGTCGGCTTTCATGGTGACTAGGTCGATAACGCCCACGAACGTGTCGGCGGAACCGATAGGAAGCTGGATAGCGACCGGGGTTGCCTTAAGGTGCGAACGCATCATGTCCATGACGTTGAAGAAGTTTGCACCGTCACGGTCCATCTTGTTTACGTACGCGATACGGGGAACGCCGTACTTGTCGGCCTGACGCCAAACGGTCTCGGACTGAGGCTGGACACCGCCACGCGCACAGAACACTGCGACCGCGCCGTCGAGGACCTTGAGCGAACGTTCGACTTCTACGGTGAAGTCAACGTGGCCCGGGGTATCGATGATGTTGATACGAGTGAACGGTTCGGTACTGTTTGCGCTACGGTCAACTCTCCATTGAGTGGTGGTAGCTGCGGAAGTGATGGTTATACCACGCTCCTGCTCCTGCTCCATCCAGTCCATGGTAGCCGCGCCTTCGTGAACCTCGCCGATTTTGTGAGTTTTACCGGTGTAATAAAGGATACGTTCGGTCGTCGTGGTTTTGCCCGCGTCGATGTGAGCCATAATACCGATATTACGCGTATTTTCCAAACTATATTGTCTAGGCATAGTTGTTTCTCCGAATGATTACCAGCGGTAATGTGCAAACGCTTTGTTTGCTTCTGCCGCACGATGCATTTCTTCTTTACGTCTAACCGATGCGCCGGTGTTGTTGTATGCGTCTAAGATCTCGCCTGCGAGCTTTTCCTTCATGGTCTTCTCGCTACGTTTTCTTGCAAAATCAACCAACCAACGGATAGCCAATGTCTGACGACGTTCGGGACGAATCTCCATAGGCACTTGGTAAGTAGAACCACCTACACGGCGAGCCTTGACTTCGAGTACGGGTTTAACGTTTTCGAGAGCTGCGGCGAAAATCTCGTCCGGTGCTCCGCCCGTCTTCTCTTTTATGATCTCAAAAGCTTCGTAAACGATGCTCTGAGCCGTTCCCTTTTTGCCGTCCAGCATGACCTGGTTAGTAAGCTTCGTGATAACTTTGCTGTTATACATAGGATCCGGAAGCACATCGCGCTTCGGGACTCCGCTTCTTCTTGGCATAATTGTTTTCTCCTTATTCAGATTTTTTTGTGATCCACAGCCATGGATCGTTGAGTAAGGAGCCGAGTTATATTTTAATTGACTTCCCCTCGTGGCTCGGGACTGTTTCCGTCTTGCGGAACGGCATTTACCGTTGAGTTATAGGGGGATAAATTTATATCGTCACGGCTCCTGCTTTTTGACCTCGGGTAAATACCCGTAGTCTAGCGAACCGCGCCGATTACTTCGCGCGCTTTGCGCCGTATTTAGAGCGAGCTTGCTTGCGTTTAGCCACGCCCGCGGTGTCGAGTGCGCCGCGAATGATGTGATAACGTACGCCAGGCAAATCCTTCACTCTGCCACCACGAATTAGCACGACACTGTGTTCCTGCAAATTGTGCCCGATTCCCGGGATATAAACAGTACCTTCCATCTTGTTCACAAGACGAACCCTTGCGATCTTACGAAGAGCCGAGTTAGGTTTCTTCGGGGTCGTTGTCGTAACGGACAAGCACACACCACGTTTCTGCGGGTTATTCTCGAGAATAGGACTCATTGACTTGAATTCTACCTTCTCACGGCCTTTTCTGATCAACTGGTTAATAGTTGGCATTATTACTCTACCTCCTTTTCAGTAGTCTTGCCCGCCCTTATATAAAAGCAGGACTTTTTGCTTTTGCCGCAACAAAAGTATTGCACGGTAAATTTTCCGCACTTGGCTATTATAACTTTTCTCATGTGGTTTGTCAACGATTTTATAGGGCTAAAGCGGAATTTTACACGATTTACCGCCACTTTTTACCGCGAAAACCATAATTTTGCATAAATTTGCCACAACTTTTCGCGCGCTTTTCGGTCAAATCGCACAAAATAATTTGCCATGCGGAAAATATCGCAAAAACGGTTGATTTTCGCGCGCTTATTTAGTATAATATAGTAAACTTAAAAAAT
>CAVEYH010000004.1:15390-17217 GCA_963620055.1 bacterium
ACCTAAAACTTATGAAATCCGTAAAAATTCTTCTTAGTATGGCCGAGAGCGTCAAAAAGTTTGTTGCTATCGTGAGCAAGTATCCTTACGATATCGACCTTCACAGCGGACGTTTCGTCATCGACGCAAAGTCGCTTTTGGGCATTTTCAGCCTAGATCTGTCCAAGCCCGTCGTTTTGGAAGTACATTCCGACAACTGCGACGATCTTCTCACTGATCTCAAAGACTACATCGTAGCCTAAAGTCTTTACAATTCGGTACATTTGCTTGTCCCCTTGCTACATGCGTGGGGACTTGCTTTTTATTCTCGGTAGTTTTCCGCTACCGAATGATTTTTCTCGGTAATTTACATGGACGAAATCGGTAAAAACGATATTATAGAATTGACCGTGACCGGTCAGGGCATGGACGGCGAAGGCGTGGCACGTGCAGACGGTAAAGCCGTATTTATTCGCGGTGCGTTACCGTCGGAAAAAGTGCGTGCGAAAGTCATTTTGACCAAGCCGAGATTCGACATTGCGATTCTCGAAAAAGTGCTTGTCCCCTCGCCCTCTCGCGTCACTCCGTCTTGTCCCGCGTTCGGCAAGTGCGGAGGTTGCGACGTTCAACACATGTGCTATGACGCACAGCTCGAGTTCAAACGCGGACTTGTGACGGACGCCATGAAAAAGATCGGCGGATTCGAGGGTGTCGCCGTGGACGAAACAGTGCCGAGCGGTGAGACTTTCCGCTATCGCAACAAACTGTCTTTGCCCGTACGCAAGGGCGGAAAAATCGGGCTTTTTGCAAAAGGCAGTCATAGGGTTATCGAGACGGACGACTGTCTCCTCCAGTACGAAAACAACCGCTCCCTCATCTCCGCGCTAAAAGACTTCATGGCGGACGAAGGGCTTGACGGCTACGACGAACAGGACTTTTCGGGTGATATTCGTCACCTTGTGTCACGTGAAATCGGCGGACGTCTGTGTGTGACGGTAGTTGCGACACATTCGATCGATATCCGTGGATTTGCCGACCGTGTGAAAAAGTTTGCGCCGAGTGCGGAAGTGTGGCTCAACGTGAACGCGCGCCACGACAACGTGATTTTAGGTTCCGCATGGAAAAAAGTCTGCGGAACGGACGATCCCGTAACCGTTGACGGACTAAAAGTCTGCCTGCACCCCGCCGGTTTTTTCCAAGTGAACGACGACGTGCGCAAAAAATTGTATGAATTTGTCGCCAAAACTTGCTCGGGCGGGACCGCCGTCGAGGCTTACTCGGGTGCGGGACTACTCGGCGCAATCATATCAAAACGTGCCGACAAGGTTTACGGCATCGAGATCAATCGCGAAGCACACGAAGCCGCCTTGCGCCTTGCCCGTGACAACAATATCGACAACATGGTATCAATATGTGGCGACGTCGGTGAAAAACTCCCCGAAGTTTTGCAAAGAATTATTGCCGAAAACGGTTCTAACCGCGATACTTTTATCGTGCTCGACCCTCCGCGCGGAGGCATCGCTCCTTCCGTTGCCGAGCTTATCGGAAAATGCGGAGCGGAAAACATCGTGTACGTCAGTTGCAACCCCGCCACCCTCGCAAGAGACCTCAAAATCATTTGTCCTTTCGGCTATTCGATAACATCCGCCACCCCTTTCGACATGTTCCCC
The DNA here is from genome assembly GCA_963620055.1 of bacterium. Taxonomy (GTDB): domain Bacteria; phylum Bacillota; class Clostridia; order Christensenellales; family Pumilibacteraceae; genus UBA10677. The sequence goes on from CAVEYH010000004.1 coordinate 17,040, forward strand.
CAAACCGCAAACGTCGAAACCGTCGTGAAGCTGAAACTAGGGTGCTAATTCACCGCTAAAACCGAATTTTAAGAGGAAACGTTTTATTCCGTGGAGCGGTAATTCGCCCCATTATCTCGAATTTTTAAGAAGAAAATTGTTTTAATTTTAATTTTTTAGTAAAATTTGTTTTTAATGA
>CAVEYH010000004.1:17227-20481 GCA_963620055.1 bacterium
TAATACTACTTTTTTTGTTAAAATGAAAAAGATTTTAGCCATTCTCCGCCATCTCGAACGGAGCCGAAGGCGGAGCCATAAGAGCCGACGGAGCGGTAGCGACACGCAAATACAGCAACACGCAAATACAGCAACACGCAAATACTATATTATATAATACGGCTGACTCCTAGATGTTTCGACTACGACAAAGCCTTCGCTCAACATGACGGAGCTAAGAGAAACTAACCGAAAAGACAGTAAAAACCGGTAACGGTCACTGGGCACAAACATTATATAATAAGCCTCTTCTATCCTTATGGCACTTTAACATAAAACAACAAAAAAAACGGTTTCGACTTTTTACGTCATAAACCGTTTTTTGTTACTATTCGATATTAAAATAAGCTTGTTCGATATTGAGTAGTCTTAATCAATATTAAAATCGCTCAGTGATTTTTTGAGGTGTTTTACGAGGCGAAGGTATCGGCTCTTGACGGCGTTTGCGCTCGAACCCGTTTTTTCGGCGATCTCGACTAGGGTATAACCTTCGAGAACGTGGCTACACAGAAGATCAAATTCGGTCGGGGTTGTCAATTTTTTGATCTCGGCGAGGAGTCCGTTGTCGCAAGCAAAGTTATATTCGCCCGCAATACTCTCGGAAAGCTCAACCGTCGGCTTTTTTGCGCGGATTTTATTGAAAGAAAGGTTACGTGCCGAGCGCGTGAGGTAAAATTTCACGTTGTCGATCGCACTCTTGCCCATTCGGAAAAAGAATTTGACGAATACGTCGTCCGCAACCTCGTCGGTATCCGGCTTGTTGCCCAAAAAACGGTAGACACAAAACCATACGAGCTTGTAATACTGCTCGTAAATGCGGTGAAAAAGGTCGCGTTTTTGAGTCTCGTCGCTAACCGAGACAAGTTCTTGTTCAAAGCTCATTAAAACTACTCTTTGCCGATTGGAATTAACAGCCCGTGCCTAGCCGAAAAAACTTCGATATAATCTTAGCAAAACGTGTCGACTTTTGGCAAGTCTTTCGATAAGTTTACTCGAAAATATTGCGCATTTTGTCGCTGGCAACGATGGAGATATTCGTACGTGACTGCGGACCGGTGATAATGAAGGCGTGACCGCGCTCGTTGTTGACGATCTGATCCTGCTCGACGGCATTGATTTTGCCGGCTTTTTCGTACAGCGTGCATAGGTCGTCCATGTCGTTCGGCGACAGTGAAAAAATGAACGAATACTGACAAGCGTTAATGATTGCCGTTGACTTGCGAATAATATCCTGACTGCCGACAAAGTCCTTGATATTCTGCGTAATGACGATCTGCATGCCGTTGTATTTTCTTATGCGCTTAGCGAGCTGGAACATAAAGTCGAGCGCAACCGGATATTTCGGGTCGATAAAGACGTGAGCCTCGTCGATCGCCACGATAATTTTTCTGTTCGTCTTGTATTTTAAGTTAAAATCGCGGTTTTTGATAATCTCGTTGTCCAACCAGCGAAGCACCAACAGCATTTGCGCATTGGCAATCGCTTGGTTATGGTTCGACAGTAGCGAACGGAAGTTGAACACTGTGAAGTTTTCCTTGATCGACAGCGACGAATAGCCGTTCCACAGCATGGAATCTCTGCCCTCGCCCGAAAATTTCGCGATAAAGTTTTTAAGAATCCTGAGGTTTTCGATATCGTAATTGACCGTCACTTCCTCGAGTCTGTCGCAAATCAGCCTATACAGGTCATCGAACACGGGGTAATCTTCCGCACTCAACTTCGCCAAATCCGTCCTCGAATTTATGCCTTTTTGCGCGTACATGTCGACAATGAGGTTATTGAGGTATTCGAGCGATTGCGGATCGATGCCGTCCAAAATCTCACGGAAAAATTGCTCCAAAAATTGCAAATGCACGCTAAAATTGTTCGCGCCCTCCGCGCTCTCGTCGGATTCGAGCGACGTTATTATATGGAACGGATTGATTCGTCCCTCGCTCGCCGTGCCGACGTCTATTAGCTTACCGCCGAGATTGTGCGCGAGCGTCCCGTACTCGTCCTCGGGATCGAGAATAAAGATCTTGCTGTTCTCGACGGCCAAGTGCGTGAGCATGGTCTTTGTCGCGTAAGACTTACCCGAGCCGGATCGTCCCATGATAACCATGTTGGAATTGACGCGCTCGTTGTCGCGACGGAAAAAGTCGACGATCACGGGGAAACCCTTGCTCTCGCCCAAAATAATTCCGCTACCGTCCATAACCGAGGACAGCACGAACGGGAAACAAGCCGCAACGGACGAAGAATGGATCGCGCGTGCGTACTCGGGCATCGCGTCGTAAGCCGACAGATTCGACGAAATCACGGCTTGGTGTTGTTTGCAGAAGTTGTCGGATATCTCAAAGCCCTCTTCGGAAGTGATGCGACGTATGCGCTTTTTGATGCTACGATTGTTCTCTCCGTTCGCGTAAACCGTGAGGTGCATTGTCACCTTAAACAACGTTTCGTTGTCGTTCTGGAGCATTTGTAGGAGGTTTACGAGCGTCTTTATGTGAGTCTGCTTGTCGATGATCGAGCTTGCCTTGTAGGACTGTTCGCTCTGGCTCATCAACTCTTGGAGCGAGCGGTCGATCATTTTGACCGCCTTGGATTTTTCGTAAGGCTCGAGATTCATGACAACCTTGATGCCGTCGGTATTAAAAATGCGATAACCCCATGCGTTCATGACGAACACGGGATAATTGCTTATCGTGTAATTGTATGTTTCCACACCGTCGATAAACGTCTTGGTCGTGGAAAATTGCACGTCTTTCGGCATAATCCACTTTAATCTTTCTACGTCGTCAAGCAGGTCAATATCGCTCTCCTCGAACTTGTCGGTGAACTGGTATTTTAAGAACACGCACAACTCTTTATCTTTTAGAATGTGCGAAGCCATACCACCCTCTTCAAAAGATGTCACGGCATTTTGTAAAATCTCGGTGATTGCCGTCTTGTCCGGATCGTACACCACGAGGTAATAGAACGGACGGAAAATCTTGTTGCGTTCGTCGAGACTGTTGTATATGTTGATTCGATCGTCAATGATCTTGTTGCGTGCGTTGAGCTCCTCTTCGGTGATTGCGCCCGCCTCATAGATTCTAGCTAGCGTCTTGCGCTTTTCATCCTCTAATGCCACATACGTCGAAAAATCGAGTTTTCTGTCGATCTTGACTAGGGACACACGACTCTTGCCCGCGATACTGCGCACGACTTTACCGAAACACTTGTCGATTATCTGG
>CAVEYH010000005.1:0-3156 GCA_963620055.1 bacterium
ATGTTTTCTTGTGGATAGTGGTTTCGTACTTATTCCTGCTAAATCTATCTAATTTGTATACAAGCACTACACTAAACTCATGCTTTTTATGCCCGGCTGTGCTTTTATGTAATTGTTTATCTTTTAATTCTTATACCAAAATAGTTTCTTGTATAAAATAAAACGAACCTTTGATTATCTCTCGGGTTCGTTTTATTCTTGTTTGGTGCGGAGGATGGGACTTGAACCCACATGATTGCTCACTAGCTCCTGAAACTAGCGCGTCTGCCATTTCGCCACCTCCGCAAGGCACCAAAGTATATTACTATTTTTCGCGGTATTTGTCAATGATTTTGCGGACATAGTCAAGTTTTGTCCTATGAGAGCTTATAACTATCAATAAAAAATCGGGTAATTATACGGCAATTGAAGTTTTAAGTTATTCTGTCGCATGTTGCGGTGGAAGGCAGGTTAAAATCGTAAAGTCATATTTATTGAATAGGGCCTAGGCTGTGCGGAGCGATGCGGGACGTGTTTATACGGGGGACCGTCTGTGGACGGTTTCGGACGTGGCGCAAAGTTTGTCGGCGAGGCACAGAATCAAACTTTCATGACATTTGGGGAGGACGAGGTTTAGGGGGAACATGTGCGAGAGAATCATATTTTTTTCGATGGCATTCAAGTGAAAGTCGCGTTCGGCATTTTTCAGCGCGCGACGAGCGTGGCGGAAGCCGTGGAGCTTGTGTGATTTATCGGGGCGGTGCCAATCGTACAAAAAATAGTCGTGGAGGAGTGCGCCGCGCACGAGTGAAGTCATGTCCACGCGCGAGTGAAACTTTGTAGCGATGCGCACGCACATTACGGCAACCGAGAGCGAGTGCTTGAAAACGCTGACTTTTCCGTGCTGGATAAAGTTTTTTTCGAGGTTAAGCCCGTCGGAGCGGAGAATGTCGCCGGCATAAAAATCGATTATTCGCATTGCCTGAATAGTTGTCATTTCGTCCTTGATCCGTTGCGTAAAATTCGTTTACGATTCTAGCACAAAGCACGCATTTTGTCAACGTTTCCCAAAAAATTCGTATTCGGTCGCATTTTCGTAAAGAATCGGTGATTGATAGCGAGTTACATATTTTTGTCGTAAAGATTTTCGACGTTAAACGGGCAGGGAGTGTGCATCGCGCCGAGCAGGCCTTCAGTTGTGCCACGGAATGCGTTTTTAACGTTAAAACAGCAAATAAAACGGCAAATCGATTGACAATGCCACGGAGTTTTGGTAATATAGAGGCATCGTAAGGGAGTAGTCGGCTCCGAGAGTTATTAAATCTACATAATGAGTTCGCTCAGGTTTAATATAAGGTAGAAACAACCAACGACGAGACTTACGCACGGGATAAGTGCGCGGGTTTCGTTTTTTTATAACCTGTCGGCACTAAAACGGTAATTGTCCGTGGTCAGGGAAAGGCGCGGACAGAGAGGAAAGGAGAGAGATATGGGGATTATCGATATTTTGTTGACGGGCGTAGGTTTGTCGATGGATGCCGCCGCGGTCAGCATGACCAACGGCATGAACGAACCCAAAATGAAACTGCCGAAAATCTTGCTTATTGCGCTGTTTTACGGCGTTGCGCAAGGGCTTATGCCACTCATAGGCTATTATGCAGGTTCGCTGTTTGCCGATTTTGTCGCAAAGATCGCACCGTGGGTTGCGCTGGTATTGCTCGGGTTTATCGGCGGTAAAATGATTTTCGAGGCGATTCGCGCTTTTAGAAAGGAAAAGAACGGTGAGGAAGTAGAGGCGGCAAAACCGCTGTCAATCGGTGCGCTCACGGTGCAGACGATTGCGACGTCTATCGATGCGCTTGCCGTCGGTGTAAGCCTAGTTGCGCTCGACACAAGCGGTGCGCTGGCGGTCAATATTTTCGTTGCCGTGTCCATGATTGCCGCCACTACGTTTGTTATCAGCCTCGCGTCCGTATTTATCGGCAAAAAATTCGGTGAATTGCTGTCCGACAAAGCCGAACTCGTCGGCGGTTTGATCTTGGTCGCAATCGGTCTGAAAATATTCATCGAGGGTATTTTCTTCTAAAAAATCGGGTAACCGTTTTTACCGTTTAACCGCTAAAACAACAAAAAAATCCGTTCGCATAATAGCGAGCGGTTTTTGTTTACGCAATTCGCAATAAATTTTTTGTTTACGCAATTCGCGGTAAAAGAGAATAAATTTTTTCGGTAAACGAGCTATTGGTTTTTTTGTACTTTTTTTCGGTGGATAAATGTGTGCGGTAGATAGATAAATAACGTTATTTTCCGGCGAGTACTTCTTTCGGGGCCATGCCGTAGATTTTGTTAAAGTAGCGGTAAAACGTGGTGAGGGAGTCGAAGCCGCACGAGAATGCGAGTTCCGCAATCGGAGTATTTTCCTCTTCTTTGGCGGCAGTCATAAAGTGTTGGAGGCGGACGATATTGACATAGTTATTCAGGCTTTCGCCGATATACTTGTTAAAAATTCGTGAAAAGTAGTATTTGTTATAGCCGAAAGTTTCGCTGAGAGTGTCCAGTGTAATCGGTGATGCGTAGTTAGTGTCGATATAGTTGAGCACGCCGACAAGCATATCGACGCCTTCGTTTTTTTCTAACGGGAGAAGGGGGTAACGATCGAGTATTGAGCCTAAAAATACGTTTAAGTAGCCCTTTTTTACGAGTGTCGGCATGGTTTCACACTCGTCGTATATTTTTTGGAACAAGTCGCGTAGGGCTTCACGGTTGAATTTTTTGTCGGACAGGATGGGTGGAAGACTAGAACGCTGAAAAATCGTGTCGAAGTCGTTGCCGTAGTTTGACGGAATGACGAGAATCACTTTGCGATAAGTCGGTGCGGGCGAAAATGCGTGCGTGTAGTAGCCGTGTACGAAAATAATGTCGTCCGTCTCGGCAAGGTATTTTTTGCCGTTTATTTCGGCATCAATCACGCCTTCCATAACATAGAGAATCTCGATACTGCGGTGAAAGTGCGGGGGACAAATGCCGTCTATGCCTATAGAAACGAACAGTTCGGTGTCTTTGTCGTGGTAATATTCGTATATCAGGTCTTTCACGGTTCGTCTCCTTTCATGGTTATTTTTACAATTATCGCAATATATGGAAAGAATTTGTTTATAAATGGTAGGAATTTGTCAA
>CAVEYH010000005.1:3166-5737 GCA_963620055.1 bacterium
CAAATATCTTGGGCGGAGAAACGAGAATTTGTCCGCTTACGAGAAAGAATATACGGCAAAAAAGGCACAAGGACAGTGAAAACACTATGAAAATCGCAATTATCGGCTTCGGCGGAATGGGTAATAATCATCGCAAATATATTATACAGCGACTCAACGACAGCGATTATCCCGAAAAATTAGAGATCGCGGGCGTGTACGATATCAGCCCCGAGCGCAAGGCTTTTGCGGCCGAGTGCGGACTACATAACTTCGATTCGGCGGAAGAAATCATGGCGGACGACAGCATTAAGATCGTGCTCATAGCGACGCCGAACGATCTGCACCTTCCGTATGTTTTGGAGGCACTCTCGCGTGGTAAAAACGTGATTGTGGAAAAGCCTGCCGCAATGGACAGCGCAGAACTGGAGATGATGTACGCACAGGCGAAAAAGTACGGCAAAGTGTTTTCACCGCACCAAAATCGCAGATGGGACGATGATTATTTGTCGGTAAAGAATGTGTTCGACAGCGGAGAGATCGGCAAGGTTTACCGCATAGAATCGCGCGTAATGGGCTCGAACGGTATCCCCGGGGCTTGGAGAAAAGTTAAGGCACAGAGCGGAGGAATGATGCCCGATTGGGGTGTGCATCTTATCGACCAAATGCTACAAATGATCGACGAGCCGGTCGAGAGCGTGTATTGCGATTATTCGTACATAGAAGGTGCGGAGGTTGAGGACGGCTTTGACCTCGAGGTGAGATTTTGTAGCGGACTTGTCTATCGCATAGTCGTGGACACGAACTCGTTTATCGAGCTTCCGAGGTGGCAGGTTTACGGTGTGGACGGCACGGCGACGGTTACGAACTGGCGCAGAGACAACGTCGAGGGCAGAGTGGTCAAGTGTGTCATTCGCAACGACGACAAGCTCGAGGGTGTCAACGCCGGCAACGGCTTTACCAAGACCATGGCGGCAAGACGTAGCGAGACCGTGACGGACAAGCCGATCGACATTGTGCGCGGTGACAAGAATGCGTTCTATCGCAACTTTATGGATGCGGTGATAAAAGGCGAGCCTACTATTGTGACGAAGCGCGAGGAGGAACGAGTGTTTAGGGTTATGGAACTTGCGGAGCAGTCGGCACGCGAGCATCGTGTGATAAAAGAGACGGTCTAGACATTAGATCGGACGATAAAAGTCAAATATTACCGAAAGGATAATAAAATAAATCGAATGAATAATACGGAGGAAAACAGATGAAACTCAGTGTAGTGAGCGGTGTGTTAGGCGGAATGAGCCTAGACGAGAGCCTAAAATATCTTAAATCGATAGGCGTAAGTCAATTTGAGTTGGGTGTCGGCGGTTATCCCGGTACCAAGCATGCGGATGCGAAAATACTCGTAAAGGACAAGGCGAAGCGTGACGAATTGGTCGCAACGTTCCGCAAGTACGACATGGAAATCTCGGCATTGTCCGTACACGGTAATTGCGTGCATCCGAACAAGGCGATGGCGGAAAGTTTCGAGGCGGACTTTGAGGCGGCTTGTGTTTTGGCCGGACAAATCGGTGTGGACAGAATAATCACGTTTTCGGGTTGCCCCGGTTCGGATCCGTCTGCAAAAAATCCGTCGTGGGTTACTTGTCCGTGGCCTAACGAGTATCTCGACGAATTGGACTATCAGTGGAATGAAGTACTGATTCCGTACTGGAAAAAAGCGGTTAAGTTTGCGGAGGCGAACGGAGTAAAGCGGATAGCACTTGAGATGCATCCGGGCTTTTGCGTGTACAATCCCGAGACGTTGATGAAGCTGAGAAACGCCATAGGACCGATGATCGGAGCGAACGTCGATCCGTCGCATCTTATTTGGCATGGCATCAACCTTGTCGACGCGATCTCGTATCTCGGTGACGCGGTGTACTATTTCCACGCAAAAGACACTTGCATAAACACTCGCAACGTGCGTGTAAACGGCGTACTCGATACCAAGCCTTATGCGGACGTGGCGCATCGTAGTTGGGTGTTCCGCACCATGGGCTACGGCACGGACGATCTCGAGTGGAAAAAGATTATCAGTGCACTGAAAGTTGTCGGCTATGACGACAGTATTTCCATCGAGCATGAGGACAGTCTCATGGCACCGAAGGAAGGACTCGAAAAGGCGGTAAACTTCTTAAAAGATATTATCATCACAGAGACTGCCGGTGAGATGTGGTGGGTGTGATATGAAGCAGTTCGGCTTGCAGTTATATTCCGTGCGTAACGAAGTCAAGACTTACGGACTCGAAACCGTGCTTGACATGGTTAAAGACAGCGGATTCGATTGCGTGGAGTTTGCCGGTTTTTACGGCAAAACGCCGGACGAGGTCAAAAAGCTTTTGGACGATCGCGGACTTAGGGGCGTCTCGGCACACATAGGGGTAGACGAGATTGAGAAAGACTTGCCGTATATCGACACGCTCGGCATACGACACGTTTATGTTCCGTGGGTTTCTTACGAGGATCTTAGCGAACGTTTCACCGAGATCGTGGAAAAGATGAAGGCGGTAAAGCCGTTACTCGATAGTCGCGGAGTGACTTTCGGCTATCACA
>CAVEYH010000005.1:5747-20197 GCA_963620055.1 bacterium
ATCATAACCACAATCAAGAATATAAATGTGGCGGTGACAAGGTTTACGAATTTTTGGAGAACGTGGAAGGTCTTACGTCGGAACTCGACATTTTCTGGGCGACGGCCGGCGGTCACGATCCCGTGGAACTCATGAACAAGTACGGCAAACGCCTTAGCGCGCTACACATAAAAGAGATGGACAAACGCACGGACATTAAAGTCAATCCGACCGAGTATCACGAGGCGATCGTGGGCGAGGGGATGAGTAACACTGCCGAGGTCATGAAGTGTGCCGAAAAATTGGGCATCGAATTATTCGTGTTAGAGGTGGAGAGCTATCCGTGTGCTTACGAAGAGTACCTGAAAAAGAGTTGCGAAAAAATAAAAAAACTCGCTAAATAGCGAAAGAATACAGATTGTCGAACAGCTAGTCGGTTGACCGACTGTAAAAAATAAACCACAAAAAGCAAATCAAAAAAAATAAAATCACGAAAGGAGATATATTATTATGGAGAAAGTGAGAATAGGCGTTATCGGTTGCGGAGGAATCGCAAACGGCAAACACATGCCTGCAGAGAAGAAAAACCCGAACGCCGAGATGGTGGCGTTCTGCGACATTATCGAGGAGCGCGCGATCAAGGCTAACAAAGAGTACGGCAACGAGACGAGTAAGGTCTATACCGACTACAAAGAACTGTTAAAAGATAAGAGCATCGATGCTGTGCTTGTGCTGACGCATAATAGCGAACATTGCCGTATAACCGTGGACGCACTTAATGCCGGTAAACACGTTCTTTGCGAAAAGCCTATGGCAATGAACTACGAAGAAGCCAAGAAAATGATCGAGGCGCGCGACAGATCGGGTAAAATCCTCACTATCGGCTATCAAAACCGCTTCCGTCCCGAGAGCTTGTATCTTAAAGACTTGGCAAAAGAAGATTATTTCGGTGAGGTCTATTACGCCGAAGCGATCGCTATTCGTCGTCGTGCCGTTCCGACATGGGGCGTGTTCATCGACGAGAAAAAGCAGGGTGGCGGTCCGTTGATCGATATCGGCACGCACGCACTCGATCTTACACTCTTTGCTATGAACAACTATGAGCCGGCTTATTGCGTGGGCAAGACTTATCACAAACTCAACAAGCAGACGAACACGGGCAATGCTTGGGGTGATTGGGACACCGAAAAGTTTACCGCCGAGGATTCCGCATTCGGTTTTGTTGTCATGAAAAACGGCGCAACGATCATTTTGCGTTCGTCTTGGGCACTCAACTATGTCAATCCGCTAGAAGCCGCCACCACGATTTGCGGTGAAAAAGCGGGAGCGGAGCTTGCATGGAACAAACTTCGCATCAACGGCATCATGAACGGCAGACAGTACATTCTCGAACCCGACTTTACGACAGGCGGTGTCGCGTTCTTTGACGGAGCGGACACAAACGACGCATCCGGCATGGAGGCAATTTGCTTTACGAACGCAATTCAGGGCAAAGGTCAACTTTATGTCACGGCAGAACAGGCCGCTTGCGTGACGAGAATACTCGAGGGTATTTACGAGTCACATAAGACCGGCAAACCCTATTACTTTGACTAATTTTATATTAGAGCGAGGTTTTTTTCAACAATGAAAATCACGTTTTTTGCCGAGCATAATGCGAGCATGGACAGCTCCGAGGCACTCGAGTCCTATCCTGAGGGCATGAACGAGTGCTTGCGTTCGCTCATGGCGAGTGCCGGTCACGAAGTAAAAATGATCGTGCACGGAGCGGACGACGACGGTAGCGAACTTACCGAAGAAGTCCTAAAAAATACCGACGTTTTGGTGTGGTGGGGGCACTGGTACCACGGCTCGGTCAATCGCGCGGTAGTGGACAACGTCGTCGATTACGTCAATCGCGGTATGGGTATGCTAGCACTGCATTCCGCACACGAATCTCAACCCATGCAGAGACTGATGGGCACAACCGGTGCGTTGTCGTGGCGCGAAATTGGCGAGAATGAACGTGTTTGGGTTATAGACAAGACGCACCCCGTTGCACAGGGAATAGGCGAGTATATCGACATCGAGCATGAGGAAATGTACGGCGAACCGTTTAATATTCCCGCTCCGGACGAGCTTGTGTTTATCAGCTGGTTCCGAGGCGGAGAAGTCATGCGCTCGGGTTGTACGTTCAAGCGCGGTTTTGGCAAGGTTTTCTACTTCCGTCCCGGGCACGAAACATTGCCCACTTATCGCAACGACAAGGTTAGACGTGTCATTCTGAACGCACTTGATTATCTAAAACCCGTCCGAGCGATAGAATCCGCTCCCGTCAAGAGTTTTCACGCCGAACTTCCGCCCGAAAAACTTTAAGCGAGCTAAATAGCGATCATGCGGTCAATAAAAGTCACGGCAATTTATTTTGTCGTGGCTTTTTTGTTTTAATTTAGGATAGTAATTTTATACATAATGTGTGGTAGTACGTGAGAAAACGGCGGTTATTATTGACAATTTTTCGAGTGTACGATATAATAATTATATTCGAGTCAAAGGAATAGGATTGTATGATTGATTTTTCCGACAAAACTCAATTGATTAGCTTTATTTTGGCGGTTGCCGTGGCAGTATGCTTGCTGATAGGCGTCATCGCGGTGGTCGCCACGATGAAAAGACGCTTATCGGTAGGCGTGTATATAGTGGGGTTGGCTGTAACGATAATCGTTTTACTCGTAGGACTATGTTCGTGCGCTGTAATTGTCACCGGCAAAACAGCGATTTTCGGATTGTCGAGCGTCGTCGACGGCACGGCTCTCGTGGTGAAAAGCGGTGAGAAAACATTGTTTACGATAGACGTCGTCGGCGCGTTTTTCGGGGTTGCATTCGATAAAATCGTGGTGGAACTGCTCGTGTATGCGTCGGTGATTATCGATATTGTGTTACTGGCATGCGTTTGTATTCGTAGGGGAATATCTCGTCTGCTTTACCCTGCTTGTATCGACGGAGAAGGCTATTACACCGTGTCCGAAAACCAAGATGTAACCGAAACCGCAACCGAAGAGACAGTGGTAGAAGAAACACCGACGGAAGAGACAACAACGGAACAACCGACGGAAGAAACAGTAACGGAACAACCGACAGCGGAAGAAACGGCAACGGAAGAAGCGGTAGAAGAAGCTGTAACGGAAGAAGTTGTAACGGAACAAGCACCGACGGAAGAAGTTGCAACGGAAGAAGCGATTGAAGAAGTTGCAACGGAAGAAGTTGTAACGGAACAAGCACCGCCCGAAAATATAGAAACCGAAGAAACGACAACGGAAAATATAGAAACCGAAGAGCCGATAGAAGAGTCGATCGAAGAAAATAAATCGGCGGACAGGGCGGCAAGGTTTATGGAACCGATGCGTGCGACGGATAAGAAAGCGGACGACGGCGAGACTGTGAAAACGGCGGTGCGAGTGAGGGCAAAGAGTCGTGCGGCGGCAATGTTTGACGATTATCTCAAAGGGCGCAGTGCGGAAGAAAGAGAAAAACTTCTCGGTTCGATCGACACCGTTACGAAAAAACACGATTAAAACAAAATCAAATCGACATAGAGCAATACTAGAAATATATGACTACGTTAACAGAGAAACAATGGAAGCGCGCGCACCGCTCGTATAAACTTACGTTTGCGGCGTGCATAGCGGGCATAGCAAACCAAGCGGTGGTAACTAATATCATTGCTCTTTTGTTCACGTCGTTTATGGATCTATACGGGTTTGGAGTGTGGCAACTCGGCGTATTCGTGGGGGTAAACTTTGTCGCGCAACTTTGTGTCGACACGATACTGACGATATATATCGACAAGCTGTCTTATCGCAAAATGGCGATCGCATCCGTGTCGATGTCGGCGGTGGGGCTTATGTTGTTTGCACTGTTACCGATGATACCCGCGATAAAGAATAGCGGACTGACATACATTGCGATGATGCTTGCGACGGTCATTTTTGCGTTTTCGGGCGGAATGCTGGAAGTTATACTCACGCCTATAACCGATGCGATCCCCGACAGCAAGTCAAAGTCGGGGGCGCTTGCGATGATGCACTCGTTCTATGCTTGGGGACAAGTGATAACCATAGTTGCGACGTCGCTTTTCGTGGTGTTTTTGGGAGCGGAAAACTGGCATTACATTGTGCTTATTTGGTGCGCATTACCGCTGACCGCGTTAGTATTGTTTATAATTTGTCCGATAAACCGTGTGCCTATCGAGGCGGACGGGAAACAAAAGGGCAAGACAATGTTTTCACCGTACATGATTTTCGCAATGCTGGCTATTTTTACGGCAGGCGGAACGGAATCGGTCATGAATCAATACGTCACCACGTTTTCGCAGGTGTCGCTCGGATTTAGCAAGGCCATGTCCGACATTGTGGGCATGGGGTTGTTTGCCGTGATGATGGGCATAGCACGTTTAGGTTCGGGCATTTTGGGTGACAAACTGAATATGAACGTCACGCTGACGGTATGCAGTTTTTTGTCGTTCGTGCTTTACCTCGTCGTCGGGTTTGTGCCGATTGCGTGGGTTGCGCTGACGGCATGTATAATTTGCGGATTTACTTGTTCGCTGTTGTGGCCGGGGACGCTCGTCATTGCGTCACGAAGGTTTTCGACATCGGGCGCATGGGTGTTTGCCTTGCTCGCGATATGCGGAGACATGGGCGGAATCGTGTTCCCGACGGCGGCAGGATTTATTGCGGACGGAGCGGGACTCAACGTAACATTTGCGATAAGTTCGCTTGTTCCGCTTGTATGTTTTATTTGTAATGTGCTATTATTAAGAAAAGATGCAACCACGCCGAAACTGATTGACGGCGAGGGAAGGAGATAATTTTATGTATGTATTCGGAGTAGACATCGGAGGTACCGGAGTTAAGTCGGGTATTGTGGACGAAAACGGAAAGATCGTCATTAAATCGTCGATAAAGACGGGCAGAGAGCGCAGTTATGAGGCTGTCATAGCGGACATTGCCGAGCAACTGAAAAAACTTGCGGTCGATGCCGGCATAGACATAAACGAGATTACCGGTATCGGTATAGGGTGCCCGGGTGCGATAGACAGTGCGCTCGGCATTGTGGACTACTCGTGCAACCTTGCTTGGGAGAACGCGGAGATCGTAAAAGAATTGAATAAGCATATTCCCCTTCCCGCGAAGGTAAGCAACGACGCCAACGTGGCGGCACTTGGCGAGACAAAATTCGGTGCCGGCAAGTCATACTCGGACACGGTGTTTGTTACACTCGGCACGGGTGTAGGTGGAGGCGTGATCATCGGCAACAAGTTGTTCGAGGGATACCGTTCGAAGGGAGCGGAACTGGGACACATGGTAATCGTCAAGGACGGAGAACCTTGCGCTTGCGGTAGACGCGGATGCTTGGAGTCTTACGCATCGGCTACCGCGCTTATTCGCGACACAAAGCGTGCTATGGAAAAAGACAAAAACTCGGCAATGTGGGATTTTGTCGGCGGTGACATTGACGCGGTCGACGGCAGGACGAGTTTCGAGTGCGCAAAGAAAGGCGATGCGTCGGCTATGGAAGTCGTGAAAAATTATGTCGAGTACCTCGGCGAAGGCATTAGCAACTTTATCAATATTTTCCGTCCGCAAGCGGTTATTTTGGGTGGAGGAGTGTGCGCTCAGGGCGAGTATTTATTAAAGCCCCTTCGCGCGTACATAAAAGCCAATACTTACGGTGGAGTAAGTATACCCGAAGCGGAGATAACGGTCGCAACGCTCGGTAACGACGCGGGATTGATCGGCGCGGCATCGCTTATGCTCGGCGGAGGCGTGGAAACACTGTTATAATCAAAGCGCACTTACGGTAAAGCAAAATTATAAAGAAGGCGCGATAATGTAAAAAATAAAATAGGCGGTAAAAATGGATATACGGTCGTTGATAGAGAAAATGACATTAAAAGAAAAACTTATGCAACTCACGCAATTGAATGCGGAGTTCATTTTGGGTGACAGTGCGGGAGCGGAAGCGACGGGCCCTATGAGTTGGCTCGGCGTGACGAAGGACGATCTTACCGGCATAGGCTCGTTACTCAATATTTTAGGCACGGACAACGTGAGAAAGGCTCAAAACATTCACCTAAACGAAGATCCGAACAAGATACCTATTTCCGTTATGATGGACGTGGTACACGGTTGCAAGACGAATTATCCGATACCGCTTGGCATGGGTGCGACGTTTTCACCCGAACTTATGGCGGAGTGCTGTGAGATGGCGGGGCGAGAGGCACTCGCGATGGGCGTAAATGTCACGTTTTCACCTATGGTAGATTTGGCGCGCGACGCACGTTGGGGCAGAATTGCCGAGACTACGGGCGAAGATCCGCTTCTCAATTGCGACATGGCGAGAGCGCACGTCGAGGGCTATCATCGTAGCGGAATACACGCGTGCGTCAAGCACTATGCGGCTTACGGCGGAGCGGAAGCCGGCAGAGACTATAATACCGTCGATATGAGCGAACGCACATTGCGCGAATATTATTTGCCGTCATACAAGGCAGCCGTCGATGCCGGTGTCGATATGGTCATGACGTCGTTCAACTCGTTAAATGGCATACCTTCCGCAGCTAACAAGTGGCTTGTGGACGGAGTGCTTAGGAAGGAATGGGGATTTGACGGTGTGGTCATTTCCGACTATTATGCGTTCTGTGAGCTTATTACTCACGGAGTCGCGGAAAACGAAGAACAAGCCGCATATTTGGCAATGTCGGCGACGAACGATATCGAGATGATGTCGGCGACGTACATTCACGGCATTGAAAAATTGATTGTCGACGGCAAGATTACCGTGGAGCAAGTGGACAAGGCATTGGAGCGCGTGCTAAAGCAAAAAGAGAACATGGGCTTGTTCGAGAATCCGCACGGCAGAGCATTGAAGGAAAAGCCCGAAGACGTAGTGCTGACGAAGGAAAACCGCGATATAGCGAGAAGAGCGGCGGAAAAATCGGCAGTACTATTGAAAAATGACGGAGTGTTGCCGTTCGATAAAAAGGTAAAACGTGTTGCGGTGATCGGGCCGTTCGGTAATACGGGCGATATTTTAGGCACTTGGCGTTGTTACGGTGACGGCAAAGATACGGTCACCGTGCTTGATGGAGTAAAAGCGATTTTGCCGAAAGCATCCGTGCGTTATGCGTGCGGTGTCGGAGGAGAATTGGACGCCGTGGCGGACAAGGCGGCCGTGCGCGAGGCGGTTACGCTGGCGGCTACTTCGGACGTGGTTATTCTCACGCTCGGTGAACCGCAGACAGACAGCGGAGAGGGTAACAGCAAACTAAATCTGGAACTACCCGATGCGCAGTACGAATTGTTTGATGCCGTTCTGTCGGCAAACAAGAATACGGCGGTTGTGCTGTTTAGCGGTAGACCGCTCGCGATAAAGAGACTTGCTAAGACCGCACCTGCGATCATGGAAGTATGGCACCCCGGTACCGAAGGCGGATCGGCTATTGCCAACTTGTTGTTCGGAGTGGCCGTGCCGGAAGGCAAGTTGCCGGCATCGTTCCCCGCTTTTACCGGACAATGCCCGATATATTATAATCGTTACGTTACCGGCAGACCGGTTGCGGACGACACCAAGCGTGTAGGCTATGCGTCGAGTTACATTGACGGGCCCGTTCGTCCGTTGTATCCGTTCGGTTACGGGCTGACGTATACGACATTCGAGTATAGCAATCTCAAAGTGTCCGACGAAAACATGAAGCGAGGCGGATCCGTTACGATTTCCGCTACCGTGAAAAACACAGGCAAGGTTACTGCGACCGAGACCGTGCAACTCTACACGCGCGATCTTTTCGGATCGACAGTGCGTCCTATTAAAGAATTGAAAGGCTATAAAAAAATCACGCTCGCACCGAACGAGGAAAAGACGGTATCGTTCGAGATCACCGAAGATATGCTGGCGTACTACGGTGCGGACCTGACTCGCCGTGCCGAGAGCGGAGAATTCCGCGCGTTTATAGGGACGGACTCGGACGTAACCGAGTATGTCACTTTCCGCTTGGAATAATCGAACAAATACAAAAAAACAGAAGCGTTACACTGTGGGAGAGAGCGAACAACAATTAAACAGCGTGCCGAGATGGCACTATCTGACGGCGTTTATGAGGAGTAACGCCGTTTTGCTCGTGGCGGTGGTTGCCGCACTGATATCGTGTTGTTTCGTGCCGATAGACAGCAAATACGTGAGCTACTTTGATTTTCGCACGTTGGCATCGCTGTTCGGTATGTCGGCGGTGATTGCGGCACTAAAACGTCAAAACGTGTTTCGCGCGCTGGCGGACATGCTGATAAAGCGGTTTCACACTACGCGCTCGCTCATTGCCACGCTTGTCGCGATAACTTACGTCGCATCCATGCTGATAGCTAACGATATGGCACTGCTTACGTTCTTACCACTTGGGTATTGCGCACTAAAAGCCGCCGGCAAAGAGGACAAAATGGCATATACGTTTACGCTCCAAACCGTGGCGGCAAACCTAGGCGGCATGCTGACTCCGTTCGGCAATCCGCAAAACTTGTACCTATACAACCGTTTTTCGATCCCCACATTCGAGTTTTTCCGCATCATGATTTTTCCTACACTTATGGCGGTTGCGGTGATCGTCGTGCTGTGCCTTATCGTAAAGCGCGAACCGATCGAACCGCTCGAGAGCGAAACGGCAAAGCCCGACAAAATCAAAACCGCCGTGTATCTTGTGGCATTCGTGTACATGATAGTCGTGGTTTTCCGCGTGGTGCCGTACTGGACGGCACTGCTCATCATTCCGCTACTGCTGATTTCCGATCGCGGAGCCATATTAAAAGCGGACTACTCGCTACTACTTACGTTCTGCGCATTTTTTGTGTTTACGGGTAACCTAGCCAGAATTGACGCGGTTGATTCGTTCTTTCGGTTTTTGCTCGATAAGAGCGTGCTTCTCACGGGGGTTATGTGCTGTCAAGTCATTTCCAACGTGCCCAGTGCGGTATTGCTCGCAGGCTTTACGTCGGACTATGCGCGCCTTCTCGTTGCGGTCAATATCGGCGGTTGCGGAACGCTGATTTCGTCCATGGCAAGCCTTATATCGTTGCGGAACTTTTCTCTGTATCGCCCGAAAGAAAAATTGTGCTATATCTTAATAAATGCCGGTGTGAACTTCGGCTGTCTTATCGTGCTGACACTGTTTTGCTTGTTCGTGCCGATCTATCCGTGACATAAAAATTAAAATTTGTAGATAAACCGTGATAGTTGAATCTATCCGTTAAATAAAAATCAAAACTTAGTAGACCTATAAGGAGCTATTTATGGAAAACGACGAAACGAAACTTAACGATACCGCTGAAAAACGTGAATCGTGCGGTGACAAGAGTGCATGTGAATCGTGCAGTGACAAGAGTGCATGCGATAGCCACGGTGATAACGTGACAGGAAACGACGCGGACAAGAGCGCGGAAGAACCGGAGTCCGACGACACGAAAGGGCTTGATTATCTCACGAAGCTTAGCTATGCGGTGATCGACAGATCCGACATAAGCTACACGGAAAAGCGCAATCTTTTAATGTCGGTATATTCGTTCCGCTGTCTTTTCGACACGAAGGAATTGCACCGCGTGTCAAAAGTGCTGGTAAAGTACGGCTGTTCGTTCGTATCGCGCGATGCCGGATTAAAGGCGATCGAGCATGTGTACGAGGTTTCGGACGGCGAAAAGACGTATTACAAGTTTGACGTTGGCTCACCCGCATGGCAATTAAAATATCGTAGCGGAGAGATCACCGGCGAGAATGCAACACTCCCTGACAAGCCGATGCTGTACGAGGCGGTGAATCGCATAATTTCGCTGTCGTCCGCCGGCGACGAAGTGAGAGCAATGTGGCTCGTGTATTTTCCGTACGTTTTTCTCATCGGCGCACCGGTTGAGTATGACCTTCTCGACGAGATCGAGAGCAAGATCAATAATCCAGGGGTTTACAAGATCGCACTTGAGGGGAAGTATGCGGACAATATTTGTTGCACCACGGCAGAACTGAGCGGAGAGCATCCGCTTGTTGCAGAGTGGTATCGTCCGTTTATCGAGTGGAAGTCCGAGAAAAACGACAAGGGCATCAGCAGAGAAACGGCAAAGTACCAGCGTGCGCTCATGCTCGGAGAATACGAGTACGCCATGCACGGCACCGAAAAACTACTTGATTCATTTCCCGACGACGAGGAGATCGTACTGCTCAATATCACGGCACGTTCGTCGCTTGTTGCGATGGCGGGACTTGAAAAGCGCGTGAAACTGCTGTCTGACAATTTCCGCATAATCAACGAAGCAATGAAGGGTACGCCGAAAAAGTACAATTATTTACTGTACTATCGCGGACTTACTCGGCTCGGCATGAACGATCCCGAGGGCGCAAAAGAGGACTTTGAAGCCAGCCTAAAACTCGATCCGCATTTTGAACCGTCCATGCTCATACTAAAAGGCATGCAGAACGCCGAAAATCTAAATAAAGACAAGAAAGACTTGTCGTAAGGTATTTATCGAGCGAGCATAAAATAGCGAGTTAAGGGCAAATAAAGAAGCGAAAAACGATCACCGCCGAGGATACGGCAACGATCGTTTTTTTGTTGTGACGGTTATTTTAATAATAGTTATTTGGTTTTTTTGTTGCGTTACTTATAGCATTATCGCATGGAGTGTTGTAGCGATTGTTTTTAATATAAGTTATAGCGATTGTTTAATATGCCGATGCAATTGTTTTAATAATAGTTACTAGGTTTTTGGTATCGATTATAGCATTTCCACGGTGACGGGGTTATTGTCGAAACTCAGTACGCGCATAGTCCTGTCGTCTGTATCGCGGATCATGATCGAGTTGCGGGAGAGTGCGGATGTTTCCTTGAATATGCCGATGACCGTGGGACCTGCTCCGCTCAAAAACGTGCAGAGCGCACCGGCAGATTTTAGCGCACTCGTGGCGGTGTCGTAATCGGGGATCAGCGGTATGCGGTACGGCTGATGCAGTTTGTCGTCTATGCATGCGAGTTTGTCGACGTCGCCGGTTACAAGAGCGGAGAAACTGACTACGGCACGCGATAAGGAAAACACGACGTCGGCTTTAGGATAGACCGAGGGCAAAACGCTACGAGCTTTTTTTGTTGCGAGAGGAAAAGACGGAGTCAATGTCACGGCAAAGAGTTCGCTCGGCACGGAAACGCGGACAAATTCCTCCACGCCCGAGCCGTCACGTTTCATTACGGCAGCGGTTGCTCCGCCCGTGATGCACGGCAGAACGTTATCGGGGTGGCCGTCCAGTTTCGTCGCAAGGTCGATTATGTCGCGAGTAGTCAGTGCGTTTTTGCATAGGACGTTGGCGGCGGTAAGGCCTAGCACTATACATGCCGCACTACTGCCCATACCACTGGTCATAGGTATGCGGTCGGTTTGGGCTATGGTGATACCGCTAGGCTTTTTGCCCGTTATCTTAAAGACTTCGGTCATTGCGCGGTAAATGAGATTATTTTCGTTTTTCGGCACGTTTTCACCGGCATCGATTGTGAGCGGAGCATTGCCTTCGTCCGACACGAGAATTTCGTTTTTCAGGTCGAGCGACATTCCCATACAGTCAAAGCCCGAGCCTATATTTGCCGTTGTCGCATTTGCCTTTACGATAAATTTCATAGTAAGCCTCTTTTCAGTCTTGGTTTAATTCAGTATAACAAATTGTAGGCGATTTCGCAACTATTTCGGTTATAACGTTTTTAGTGTTGTAGTTGTCCGCTTTATGTGGCATATAGTCGTAAATATTTTTTTTGGGGGGTGAGGAGTAAGGGGGTGCATTTTTTGTGGATAGCCTAGTAGAGCGAAAACCTCGGAATAAAAATGCTTTACTTTTTTTCGGTGATATGGTAATATAACCTAGGCGCGGACGGGAAACGATTCTTGTCCGTGAGTCTAAGTCTACGGGCGGTAACTCATAGATGATAGCGACGAGTTTATGATAGCGACTGCCCTAAAAACGGCAGTTTTTTTATAAAAACGGAGGGACAAAACAAGTGAAAAATCTACTCGAAATCAAGAATATGTCGGTTAACGACATACACGACGTTCTCAATCTTGCATCTGCGATGAAAAAATCATGGCTTGACGGGAAGCGTCGCAACGATCTCGAAGGAAAGCGAGTAATGCCGTTGTTTTTCGATAATAATGCGAATGAAAAATCGAGTTTTTGCATTGCGGCAAAAGCTTTGGGAGCGGAAATAAGCGAATTCGATTGTCTGTCTGTAAGCCCTATAAGCGGAAGCGCGCTAATCGATACGGCAACGACTCTGGATGCGCTCGGTACCGATATTGTCGTTATTCGTCATACGGCGAGCGGTGCACCGCTTATTTTGTCGAGAAATATAAAGGCGAGTGTCATAAATGCCGGTGACGGAGCGAACGAGGATCCGACTAGTGCGCTCGCGGGTTTCTTTACCATGCGTGAAGAATTCGGCTGGATCTCGGGACTAAAAGTCACGATAGCGGGTGACATTAAACATTCCGGAGTAGCAAAAAGCAATCTTTGGGGATTAAAGACACTCGGGGCGGACGTCACTGTATGCGCGCCGAAAACAATGCTTCCCGTCGGATTTGAAAACGAGTGTCGTGTCACCACGAATCTGAAAGAAGCGGTTACTGACGCCGACGTCGTGATTGCACTGCCCGTAAAAGCGGAGTTGCAGGCGCAAGGCTTGATCCCGAGCGTAAAAGAATATAACGCTTGTTGGGGCATAACGGACGAACTTATGTCGTACGCTTCACCGCACGCGATAGTTTTGTGCGGAGGCATGGGGAATAAGGGAACGGAGAGTGTCACGGCTGTTTGCGGTAGCGACAAGAGTCGCATCGATGCCGAGATCACTAACGGTGTTGCCGTGCGCATGGCCGTGCTTACGATGATAGGCAGAGGAGAGTAATATGTCAACGATACTTATAAAGAACGTAAAAATCGTTCGCGACAATATAAAGGAAGCCGACGTGTTTGTGCGTGACGGAGTGATCTCGAAAATAGGCAGGGTTGACCGTAATGCCGATATTACGATCGACGGAACGAATAAATATCTGTTCTATGGATTTTGCGATCTTCACGCGCACTTGGGCGAACCCGGTTACGAGGAAAACGAGACGATAAGTACGGGTGTTCGTGCGGCGGTGAGAGGCGGTTATACCGACGTCTTTTGCATGCCGAACACTTTGCCGGTGTGCGATAACCGCGTGGTAGCGGAGTATATCGTAAAAAAAGCGAAGGACGAAGGTTTTGCGCACGTTCATCCGGTAGGTGCGATCACAAAAGGAACGAGAGGCATGTTCCTTGCCGATATGGCGGACATGAAGAGCGCGGGCGTGCTGGCGGTTTCGGACGGAGATTCGGTTTCTAGCGGTGGTATGATGCGTGCGGGTATCGAATTCGCCGACAGCGTGGGGCTGAGAGTATTGTCACATTGCGAGGACAAGACGATTTCTCGCGGTGGTGTTGCCAACGAGGGCTATAATGCCGACAGCGTCGGGTTGAAAGGAATTTCACGTGCCGCGGAAGAAGCTGGAGTCGCGCGTGAATTGGTTCTTGCCGATGCGTTAAAAATTCCCGTTCATCTTTGCGACATAAGTACGCGCGGATCGGTCGAGTTGATCAGATTTTATAAGAAAAAGGGCGTGGCGGTCACTGCCGAGACTTGTCCGCACTACTTTGCACTTAGCGACGAGTGCGTGAGAGGGCTCGACACGAACACAAAAGTCAATCCGCCATTGCGTGACGAGGATGACCGCACGGCAATAATCGAGGGAATCATGGACGGCACGATCGACGTTATCGCGACGGGCCACGATCCGCAATCTACAGAAGGCAAAAACACGGATTACGATTCGGCAAAGTTCGGTATTAGCGGAATCGAGACGGCATTCTCGGTGACTTATACCACGCTGGTTAGGTCGGGCGTTATCGACATGGTGACACTCGGCAAGCTCATGAGTACGCGTCCGCGTGAAATCGTGGGGCTACAGGGCAAAATTCGTGAGGACGAGCGAGCAAATCTTACACTTGTCGACATCGACAGAAGCTATATCGTCGACAGTCGTGAGTTTGCATCAAAAGGCAAAAATACGCCGTTCAACGGCTCGCGTGTGTTCGGCAAAGTGACCGATGTCATTGTGGACGGTAAAATTAGACTCTGCAATAGTAGACTTGTCGAGCCTACCGCCGACGAAGAATAGAAAATGCGTGCATGCGGTTTATTGCGTGTTCGGTTGTGCGCGGTAATAAAGTACTTATGCTCGGCAATAAGGTGCTTGTGTGCATGGCAATAAAGCAATAAAGTACATTTATATAAGATTTTAAGTTAAGCCTCGGCAAAGTGTGTCGAGGTTTATTTTTTGTCCGTTTTTTTGTTATGGTGTGTTTTGTCGGGGTTTATTTTTGCTAAGACGTAATTT
>CAVEYH010000006.1:0-19574 GCA_963620055.1 bacterium
CCATACAATGTTCCGCAAGAGGCAGAAAAAACTTTGGCTAAACCAACGGACGGAACTACGCCTGCCGATCATACGGCCTTGGATAACTACTATATCGCAACCGGTGTACTAAAAGAAGCAGGAAGTTTTGTCGGTACCACTATCGGCTCGTCCGTTTCGCTCGGCATTACCCAAGATATTTACGCAAGCCGTACGATACTGGGAAACGATGTTTTCAAAGAATCCTACTCTTATGGTGTAAAGAAGGTCGGTGCGCAAATTTATGTGTCGGGTAAAAACTATGTCATGCGTGACACGGAAAAGCTCAATGCGGTCGACGATCCGAATTGGAGCGACAGCACTCCTTATAAAATCAGCGAAGATGCTTATTTGGGTAAATTCGGCGGTAAACCGCTGGGTATTTGTAACTATATTGTAAAGGAAGAAACGGTCACTTCGGCTCAATATTTGGGACTTGAGGACGGCTTGTATGCTTTCCGCTATGACTTTGACATAAAGACTGCTACCCCGAAAATGCTACGCGAAATGAAAACAATGTCCGGAATGGACAGCACTTTTAACCGCGCGGCAATCGTTGTCTATATGGACGATAACTGGGTGGTCAAAAAGACTACGACCGACTGTGCATACGTGGTTTCTTACGGACCGCTCACTCCGACCTGTGAAGAATCTTTAACGGAAGTCTTCACCGCACTCGGGGAAAGCACTCCTCTTCCGTGCGAAGATGTTTTTGGGCCTTATCTCGAAGCCGAGATCACCGACGTTGTCGAAAAAGATCCTACAGCTCTCGACTATATTATGAACGGTTTCGGTGCGTACATGGCAGGTTCTCCGCTACTTGCGACAATCGAAGCCGATGGCATTGTCGGACTTAGTGGCGCGGCAAGCGTAAACATTGACATTAACGAACTCTCAAACATAAAAGCACGCGTTTTGATCGACGAAATTTCGTATGGCGATATTGCACTTAATGATTTGTTCGTCGCTTACTCGGACAACACTGTCTATATTAAATATGCCGATTTGAAGGCAAAAACCACCGTTTCGGATATAGCCGACCTAGTCGGTAAACTTACCGCATTGTTCTCGACCGGTGACGATGCTTCTAGCGGTAATCTGCTCGGTAACCTTGATACTTCCGCCCTTTTGGACGAAATGACACTAAAACTGGAAAACGACACTGCTATCGTGGGTATTGCCATTCCGCTCGGTGACGTAACGATCGTTGCGACACTAACATTTACAGACGGAGAAACGATTAGCTTTGTCGATGCTTCGGCCGTGATAGTCGGTACCGACGGCGATACGATACTTTCCGCCGTGGTTAAACCTGTAGAATCCGTTTCCATTCCCGAAATCGAAGGGACTTATTATGACATTGTTCCGCTGGTCGATGAGATCATTGACGAGAACGGGAATATTTGTGTAAGTGCTAGTGTAAATGTGGACGGAATTTTGGATGCTCCTATCTTGCTCAACGCAAAAGTGAACCTTCCTTCTTTACGCGTGGATGCGAGCGGTAAGATCGGCAATAACACTAGCGATCTTAGAGTACGTTTCGACAAATCCGCTAACATTATTTACTTAGCTCTCGGGGACTTAAAAGCAAGCTTTAAGCTGGATGATATTCCCTCTATTAAAGAAAAATTCGCAGGTCTACTCTCTTCTACCGAAACTAGCGAAACCGCAGAAACCGAAACGGCTTCGGTTATTAGCATTGTGAAAGATATTCTCGATGCTTTGACTATTACCGAAAACGACGGAAAACTCACGATTGCCGCTAAGTACGGTAAACTCGGTGCTAGAATCGTACTCAATGAAAACAACGGAGCATACGGTCTTGGCAATATCACTGCCGATTACGATATACTGCATGTTACGGCAACAACTTACACCGATGATGCCGTGAAAGTTATTGGCGACAGTGAATTGAGTAACTTCAAAGATATTGTTCCGGTGCTTGACGTTATTGACGACAATTTGAGCATAAACCTTAGCGCAAATATCTCGGTAAATGTAAGCGATGTAACACTTGACAATGTTCCTGTAGATGTGACGGTCGGATTAAAGCCTTTGACCGTTATGGCAAAAGCAACTATCTTTGAAAAAGACATTTATGTTAAATATGCGGACGATACCGTTTATGTTTCCGCGCTCGGCATCAATGCCAAGGCAAGCAAAGATGATATTTCTTCACTGGTTGCTAAGTTCAAAAATATCTTTGGGGCGGACGGTGACAGTTCGATTGATCTTAGCGGATTACTCGATTCGCTCGATCTTGACAGTATTATTACTTCCGTAAATGTTACCGCGGATGATGGCGGAGTAACGCTCGGCGGTAACGTCTCGATTGACAATATAGCTGTTACGTTCGGTATAACTCTCGTGGATAACGGCTCGGCTTACGGATTCGGAAACGTTTCGGCTGTGGTAAATAAAGATACCGAAACGATCGTTTATGCCGACATTGTTTCTGTTAGCGCGTCTGAACTTAACTTCTCACCGCTAATAGATACGTCCGCTTTCTGTGACATTGTTCCGCTGGTCGATGAGATCATTGACGAGAACGGAAATATTAAGCTACAAATTTCTATCGACACAGATGTAACCGATGCTATAGGAGATGCGATCTCCGGTGCTATAACAAACATCACGGACGGCAAGACAGAAGTCGTTGAGGCTGAAAAACAACCTATTGTCGTAACTGCGACGATGAATCTAAAGACGATGCGAATCACCGCCAATGTGTTGGGCGTCAATTTGCTTGTCGATCTTAAAACGAACATGGTTTACGCCGAGTGCGGAGGGGCAAAAGTCTTCCTAGAATGCGGTGAAAACTTCGGCAATATTAAATTGATTCTCGAAAAGCTATTACCTACGATTCAAGTGTTTGCACCCGAATTTAAGCTAGACGGCGAAAACGCAATTGATATTATGACTACGGTCGAAAAGCTCGTAAAAGCTATTACAAGCGAATCTACCAAGAGCGGTGTCGTACTTTCGCTACCTATCGAAGTTAGCGACAGCACAATAAACGCATCCGTTGTCCTTACCGAAAACGGCTCGACTTACTCCTTCGGCGGTATTGTCTTAGCCGTGGGCGGTACTAAGATGGAAGTTACATCGACAAGCTCGGTTGCTACTGCACCGAATGTGTTTGACGGCAACGGCACGATTAAGTCTGTTTCCGATTTGGAGGCAGACGGATATATCGATCTGTATGATGTAGTAGATAAGCTATCTGACACGATTAACAATATATTTGTCGCAAAGAACCTCGAAGTAACGCTCGGTGACGGATGTGAAGTGACATTGAACGGCACAACGATCGCGCTTAGCGGTAGCATCAAGGTGTCGGGTGTGAACAAAAATTACAATAACGGAGTAATCAAGGTCAATGCGGATCTTGTCGTAACCATCACGAAAGACGGCAAGGTAAAGACTTATGGACTGACCGTAATCTACACCACTCCGCTTGTGGGTGAACATTACACGGAAACTACGACAACCGATGCTAACAACACGGAAACCGTAACGCGTACGGTTTTGAAACCTAATGCTTACTTTAAGCTCGATCGCAAGTCCGACGACAAGACAACTTCGACCGACAAGCCAATTATCGGTACTTTCTCGACGGCTGTTATTAGCGAAACGATGGATGTACTGAAAACAATCTATAATAACATGCCTGAGCTACAAGAATCGTTGTCATTCCTAATTCCCGAAAGCAAAGACGGAAAATTCCATATGCCTTCGATCAGCGATATCGGTGCGCTTGTCGATAGCTTGGTGTTCGATGATGCAAGCAACACGCTGAGTGCGTCGATAACCGTAGCATCACTTATTCACGATACCGACATGCAAAAGAAAATGAGCGATCCAATCGTGGTTACACTCTCCGCACTTGAAAACAGCGCTTTGGGCGTTACACTCTCACTTGGCATGAAAGACTCGAACGGCAACACGACAATGACCGTCGCGCTAAACGGATCCGCTCAAAACGTGACCGACTTTAGTGACGATACTTTCACTTATAATGCGAGCGAAAATACCGACAGAACAAGCGACTTCACTTCTATCAACGATTTGCTCCGCGCACTTGCTAAGACTTCGGAAAATAGACACTTTGAAATGAGTGCGAATATTAAACTACGAATCATAGGTAGCTGGGAGGTTGAACTGGATTTGAACGTTGCGCTCGATGTCGAGGGTAAGAATACTTATGTAACCGCTAACCTTACAAGACATGACTTTGCCGGTGCTGCTATCGTTTATTCCGATAAGGGCGGTACTACGACTCTTCACTACTATGGTGAGAAAGGCAACGAGATGTTCTATGTTCACAATCATTACTGCACACGCCGCAAAATAGGTTTAATAAGTGCTAAATACTCCGATGAGTATCTTAAGTACACTAAGCAAGAATTCTCGGATAACCTACTAAACATTATGCTAAAAGATATCTTACACTTTAGCTCGACTATAACCGATCAGATTAGCAAGTCCGAAGGAAGTACGGATATCAATATCGAGGATATTTTCACTAAGTACTCATACTCGAAAGATAATAGTGGAAACAATGTATTCAATATCAATCTTAGCCTCAATGCGCTAACAGGCGGAATAATCAATGACATCCCGCTCGCGATCACCAGCGATTCGTCCGACACCTTCAAATCAATCACTACGACATTTGATATTAGTATCCTTAATGCTTCGCTTGATGCAAGTATTACTGGCTATGCTAAAGAGTCACAGAATATCAAAGCAAGCATGCCTACGCAAAATGATTCTACTTATAGCTGGTCATCGTACCATAATTCGTAACATTAAGCGCAATTTATCCGTAAAAACACAAACAAAAACGCCTTGGTTAATCGCCACGGCGTTTTGTTTTTTGACTTAGAATTCGTTTAATTTAAGGCTTTGGGGTTATATTTTTTTGATTAGAGTTCGTTTGCTTTAATTTCCTTACGTAAGTATATTCTTTTTGTGGGTATATGCATATCAAGCTTTGTTATGCTAATTATTGTATGATATTCCACGACAGCTTATAAAGCCGTTACAATAGCTTTATTGTGTCCTATTTTAGCGAATGACGGGTGATGTTTTATTTTGCATAAAAAGTATCAAGCAAAAATAAAAACGCAAATAGTGATACATAATAAGACAAAACGGCGCATAGAATCTACTATAAAAGTCGGCACGATGCTACAACGAAAACAGCATAAAAAAAACAACGTCCGGTCAAGTGATCGAACGTTGTTAATTCTTGATTATGTCGCGAATTCACGCGATTTAGATATTCGCCAAGCGGATTAGACCAACTCGATGATAGCGACTTCTGCGCTGTCACCACGGCGAGCACCCATCTTTAAGATACGGGTGTAGCCACCTTTCTGGTTCTTCTCTGCGGCACGCTGAGCGTACTTTGGAGCGTACTCGTTGAAAATCTTCTCGATGAGCGGATGACGGATATTTTCGGTACGAGCAACGAAGTTAGCCTTCGTTTCGTTATCTTGTTTCTGCTCCTGAAGATCATAAACGTAAGCCATGATCTTGCGACGAGCAGCAAGCTTCTTCGGGCCATCGTTGACTAATTCAACCTTGATATCCTGACCTTTGTCGTTCTTACGAGTTTCAACCTTTTTAACCGTATCGGTGTAGGTATTGATAGCAGCTGTGAGGAGTTTTTCGGCAACACGTGCAACCTCTTTTGCTCTAGCGTAGGTTGTTTCAATCTTACCGTTCCACAGTAGTTCAGATACCTGATTTCTCAGCAGAGCCTCTCTCTGGTCGGTAGGCTTGCTTAATTTTCTTTGTAATGCCATAATGTCCTCCTAATCTTCGTTGCTTCTCAAGTCAAGCCCGTAACCGCGAAGTTTGGCAATAACTTCGTCAAGCGATTTTCTGCCCAGGTTTCTGACTTTCAGCATGTCGTCTTCGCTTTTTTTCGTTAAATCCTCGACGCTATGGATGCCTGCACGCTTAAGACAGTTGTAACTGCGAACGGAGAGATCCATTTCCTCGATACTCATTTCCAAGATCTTGGTGCGCTTGTCGCCTTCGTTGCTGACAAGAATCGTCGTACCGTTGAAAGTGTCGCTGAGATCCACGAACAACTTGACGTGCTCGCAAATAGCCTTTGCGGCTAAGCTGACTACTTCCTTTGCGGACAACGAACCGTCTGTCTTTACTTCGAGAGTGAGCTTGTCGTAATCGATGCTCTGACCGACACGAGTGGACTCGACACTGTAGCTAGCTGCCTTCACGGGAGTGAAGATCGAATCGATAGGTATATAACCGATCGGCTTGGACGAATCCTTGTTGTTAGCTGCGACTACGTAACCTCTACCGCAACCCACGGTCATTTCCATGTTAAATACTGCGCCCTCGTCAAGAGTGCAAATGTACATTTCGGGGTTGAGTATAGTGATTTCGGGATCGCGCTCGATATCCGCGGCGGTAACTACGCCCGGAGTATTTCTCTCGATTTTAAGAGTTTTTTTCAGCGATTTGTCGGAATACTCTGCCTTGAGGTTTAATCCCTTGAGGTTAAGTATGATTTCCGCAACGTCCTCTTTGACGCCCGGGATCGTGGAGAATTCGTGTGAGATGCCTTCGATGTTGATGCCAACCACAGCCGTGCCGGGAAGAGCTGACAGAAGCACGCGTCTTAAAGCGTTTCCGAGCGTTATTCCGTAACCGCGCTCGAGAGGTTCAACAACGAACTTGCCCGATCTGTTATCGGCACTTTCCTCCAGTGTGATTCTAGGCGTTTCGATTTCCATCATATTTAATTATCTCCTTGTCTGAATTGCTGAAAAGCAACCTAATTACTTGGAATACAACTCGATGATAAGTTGCTCGTTAATGTTAAGGTCAATGTCCTCGCGCTTCGGATTATCGAGGATCTTGCCGGTGAATGTTTCTGTATCGAATTCAACCCACTTCGGCATAACGATCTTGGCTCCGCGAAGCTCCTTGAACAATGCGTTTTCTTTCTTGTTTTCCTTGACTGCGATCACGTCGCCCGGTTTTACCTGATAGCTCGGGATGTCGACGGTCTTGCCGTTCACGGTGATGTGACCGTGATTGACTACCTGACGGCTCTGAGCACGGCTGGAGCCGATACCCATGCGGTATACGACGTTGTCAAGACGTTTCTCAATAAGAGCAAGCATATTCTCGCCGGTGACACCGTCCATACGCTCTGCCTCTTCATAGTAAGAATGAAACTGCTTCTCAAGTAGTCCGTAAGCGCGCTTAACCTTCTGTTTTTCACGAAGCTGAACGTTGTATTCGGATGCTTTCTTTCTCGTAACACCGTGCATACCGGGAGCTACGGGACGACGATCCATTGCGCACTTTTTCGTGGAGCAACGCTCGCCTTTTAGGAACAATTTTGCACCTTCGCGTCTGCAAAGTTTGCAATCTGCGTTAGTATATTTTGCCATTTCAGTTTCTCCTATTATACTCTTCTACGCTTTGGCGGACGGCAACCGTTGTGCGGGATAGGCGACACGTCGGTGATAGCCGTTACTGCAATGCCTACGGTCTCGAGTGCGCGGATCGAAGACTCACGTCCCGAACCAGGGCCCTTGACGAACACTTCTACCGAACGGATACCGTGTTCTTTTGCAACTGCAGCTGCCTTTTCGCAAGCCTGCTGAGCAGCAAACGGGGTGCTCTTTCTCGAGCCTCTAAAGCCGAGTGCACCTGCGCTGCAAGCGGAGATTGCGTTGCCTTGCTCGTCGGTAAAGGTGATAAGCGTGTTGTTGAACGACGCATGAATATGAAGTTGACCTTTATCGATATTCTTTGTTATTCTTTTTTTAGTAGTTTTCTTAACTGCCATAGTCGTTACACTCCCGATTACTTCGTCGCTTTCTTAGCGCGTCCGACTGTACGTTTCGGTCCCTTACGGGTACGCGCGTTCTGCTTGGTGCTCTGACCGCGGACGGGCAGACCCTTACGATGTCTTACGCCACGATAGCATCCGATTTCCATAAGACGCTTGATGTTAAGCGCAACTTCACGATGGAGGTCGCCTTCAACGACGACGTTATGCTCGATGTAGTTACGGAGCGCATTTTCCTGCTCTTCGGTGAGGTCCTTGACGCGAACGTCGGGGCTAACACCGGTTTCCTGTAAAATCTTATTCGCCAAGGGACGACCGATGCCGTAGATGTAGGTAAGACCAATCTCTACGCGCTTCTCTCTCGGCAAATCAATACCAGCAATTCTTGCCACTGTTTTTGACTCCTTTGATTTTTTAGATAGATATGTCTTTTGTTTTTATATTATATAGAAACGAACCGAATTATACAGCTATGGAATGTTAGCCGTATATCCTTGTCCGCGTTTGTTTTCCTATATTATGTTTTTGTCGCTTTTTGCGGTCACTCTTGCATGAGAATACACGCATTGTTTGTCTGTAAGTACCTTTGTTGCAATGATATCTCATAGCTCACAGCCGTGACACTTATAGACTTTGCAAACACGCAAAAAAAGCAAATAGCCCGACAGCCCGAACGGATTTCCGTTTGGGCTAGCGGGATAAACGCAATGTGATTAACCTTGTCTTTGCTTGTGGTTAGGATACTTGGAGCAAATAACCATAACCTTGCCGTGGCGTTTGATGACCTTGCATTTGTCGCACATAGGCTTAACAGAGGATCTAACTTTCATGATGTACTCCTTTAATTTTTGTTTCTATAGGTGATTCTACCCTTGCTGATGTCGTAAGGTGACATTTCAATCTTTACGGTATCGCCCTCGAGAATCTTGATATAGTGCATTCTGATTTTGCCGGAAATGGTGCAGGTAACAATGTATCCGTTGGACAACTTTACCTTGAAAGTCGCATTACGCAAACATTCTACAACCGTTCCTTCGGCTTCGATATTATCGTCTTTCGGCATACGCCCTCCTTCCTTAAATCGATTTAACGATATCTTTCACAGCTTTGTCGGTAAGATCTTTCGGCATTTCACTGTCCGTTATTACCTCAAGATGCTTGATCCGTTTGAGTTTTGGATTGTCGAGCTTACGATACTTGCCGTCGACCACGAGAACAAAGTCTTCGCTTACTTTCGAGACAACTATGTACACTCTGTCGGTATCGTGTCCTTTGAGACTTTTTACGATATTGCCTTCCTTCAAAACGCACCGCCTTGTAAACCGCATTTATTATTATAACACAACTATTATCCGTTTGTAAAGCGTTTTTATGTGGTTATTTTAGCAACCTTAAATAGTCAATATTTCCGGATCACCGTCTGTGACGAGAATTGTGTTTTCGTAGTGCGCACTCGGTTTGCCGTCCAGTGTTCTGCACGTCCAACCGTCGCCTTTGTCAATAAAAACTTTGTAAGTGCCGAGGTTTACCATGGGTTCAACCGCGAGCGTGTAGCCTTTCTTTAACATGACGCCAGATCCTTCCGCACCGAAGTTGGGAATGGACGGATCTTCATGGACGCGTCTACCGATGCCGTGACCGGTCATTACGCGCACGACCGAAAAGCCGTTATTCTCGACATAAGTCTGGATCGCATGAGATAGATCGCCTAAACGTCTACCGGCACGCGCATTCTTTATGCCTTCAAAAAAGCTTTGCTTCGTTACGTCGATAAGCTTTTGCTTCTCTTCGCTAATTTTGCCGACTGCGAACGTCCTTGCGGCGTCTCCGTTGAATCCGCCGTAAGTGGCTCCTACGTCGATACTCACAATCTCGCCTTCGGTAAGTTTTCTTGCCGATGGTATGCCGTGAACGACAATATCATCGATTGAGATGCAAGCCGATGCTGGGAATCCGTATAAATGTTTGAAGTTAGGCGTACCGCCTTGTGTCCTGATAAAATCCTCGATTATTTGATCGAGTTCATGAGTTGACACGCCCGGTACAACATACTTCTCTATCATTTTTAGCACGTCGCCTGTGATTCGGCATGCAACACGCATTTTTTCAAGATCCGCATCGCTTTTTACGGTAATCATTTTTTTAATGCCTCGGTTATTTCGTCGAATACTTCTTCGATCTTGTTCATGCCGTTGACACTCACGAGCTTACCTTGTTTTGTGTAGTAATCGATGAGCGGAGCGGTAGATGCCGTATAAACTTTGAGACGATTTGCCACGGTTTCGGGTTTATCGTCGTCACGATGAATGAGCTTACCGTCACACTTGTCGCAATCGTTGTCCTTTTTGGTTGAGATGTGATAACTCTCACCGCATTTGGAGCAGACACGTCTACCGGTAAGTCTATCTGATAACGCATCGAGATCGACGTCGATATTGATGACTGTATCGATGTCGGCTATCTTATCGAGAGCTTCGGCTTGTGCGATATTTCTCGGAAAACCGTCTAGGAGGTAACCATTCTTTGCATCATCTTCGAGCAGTCGAAGTCTAACGATTTCAACGGTCACTTCATCGGGAACGAGCTGTCCTTTGTCGATATACGACTTTGCTGTGACGCCGATCGGGGTTTGTTCTTTGATATTCTTTCTAAAAATGTCGCCCGTGGAGATGTGCGGTATTCCGTACTTCTCTGCGATGCGAACTGCCTGAGTGCCTTTACCGGCGCCAGGTGCGCCCAACAAAATCAAATTCATAATTCGTCCTTTTTCCCGACCGAAGCCACGCTCCGCTCATCACGGTCTTTCT
Organism: bacterium; assembly: GCA_963620055.1. Lineage (GTDB taxonomy): Bacteria > Bacillota > Clostridia > Christensenellales > Pumilibacteraceae > UBA10677. Next base: position 10,669 of record CAVEYH010000006.1, read on the forward strand.
CTATTTATGTAGAGTCTGACGGCAACGAATGCGAAACGCGGCCACTTCGGATAATTTCTTTACTTTAAGAAGCCCTTATACTGCTTCATCATCAACTGGCTTTCGAGTTGCTTGTCGAATTCGAGAGCAACGGACACGACGATCAACATACCTGTTGCACTGAGTGCATTAACGAGTGTGGAGTCAAGAACAAGCGAGAAGATAAGCGACGGAACGATTGCGATGAACGCTAGGTAAATCGCACCGAACAACGTTATTCTCTTAGAAATTCTAACTAGGTACTCGTAAGTAGGTTTGCCGGGTCTGATGCCCGGAATAAATCCGCCGTACTGCTGAATGTTGCGAGCGACTTCCTCGGGGTTGAACTGAATCTGCGCATAGAAGTAGCAGAAGAACAAAATGAGGAGGCCAACGCACACACTGTAGATAGGCGTTCCGCTACCGAGCCATTTCACCCACCAAGCATAGAATGCGCTAGAGGGAGCAACCATCTGCGCGATAAGTTGCGGGAAGGTAATGATAGCGGTTGCGAAGATGATCGGGAGAACACCACTTGCGTTGACTTTGAGCGGGATATACGTGCTCTGTCCGCCGTACTGCTTTCTACCCTTGATCTGCTTTGCGTACTGAACAGGGATCTTACGTTCGGCTAAATCTACGAATACGATAAGCGCGAAGATGACGACAACCATTAGGACGAAACCGAGTAGTTCCCAAATAGCGGTATTGCTACCACCAATCGCTTCGCTGAACTTAGCGATGATTGCAAGACCTGCACTAGCGAGGATACCGACGAAGATGAGAAGCGATATACCGTTACCCATGCCGTTCTCGGTGATGCATTCGCCCAACCATAGGGTGAACATCGAGCCTGCGATAAGCATGATGGCAACGAAGATGCCGACCATCCATTTCTCGGTTAAGAGACCACTGAATATTCCGGTCTCAAGTCCGTCCTGATTGGCCCAGTTGATCGTGATTGCCGTCGCCTGAGCGATTGCGAGGATCAACGTGGCGTATCTGGTGATTTTTGTTAGTTTTTTTCTGCCTTCGCCACCCTGCTTGGAAAGTCTTTCCAATGCCGGAATAGCGACGGTTAGAAGCTGAATGATGATGGAAGCGTTAATGTAGGGGGAAATGCCTATTGCGAGGAACGCACCGTTAGCGAGTGCGCCACCCGTAATGGAGGACAACAACGAGAGTAAAGAGTCGCTACTTGTAACGGAACTGTTTACTGCCGCGCTGATGCCGGGGACCGGAAGCCAGCAACCGATGCGATACACGAAGAGCAAAGCAAGCGTGATAAGCATCTTCTTTCTGACGTCCTTGTTCTTGAAAGCATTTGCCAACGTATGAAACATTATAACACCTCTACTTTTCCACCGATCTTTTCAATTTTCTCAATAGCGGATTTGGAGAATTTGTTTGCCTTTACGGTCAACTTCTTGGTGAGTTCGCCGTTTCCGAGTACTTTGAGCCCGTAAGCTTCAATCTTGGAAAGCACTCCTGCTTCCAAAAGAAGTTCTGCGGTGATCACGGTGCCATCCTCGAATTCGTTGAGACGATCGAGGTTGACAACGGAATAAACTTTTTTCCAATTGTTGTCGAAGCCAGTCTTAGGTAGACGACGAGCCAAAGGCATCTGACCACCTTCAAAGCCGATACGTACGCCACCGCCACTTCTAGCCCATTGACCTTTGTGACCTTTGCCGCTGGTTTTGCCAAGACCGCTTCCAATGCCTCTTCCGAGACGTTTAGAGGAAGTTCTTGCGCCCACGGCGGGACTAAGTTCATGAATTTTCATAATTATGCCTCCACGGGTTCGACCTTAACGAGGTGCTTGACTACGAAGATCATTCCGCGAATAGCCGCGTTATCCTCGTGAATCGCGCTGGAACGAATCTTGTGAAGTCCCAAAGCCTGCACGGTCTTCTTTTGCTTCTCAAGGCAACCGATGGTGCTCTTGATAAGCGTAACTTTAATTTTGCCGTTTGTATTGTTAGCCATAACTTACACCTACCCTAAAATCTCTTCTACGGTCTTACCGCGGAGAGCGGCGACCTGTTCGGGCATACGAAGGCTCTTGAGTCCTTCGAGCGTAGCCTTGACACAGTTGATGGGGTTACGCGAGCCATAGGTCTTGGTGGTGATGTTCTTGATGCCTGCAAGTTCGACAACCGAACGAGCCGAGCTGCCGGCAATAACGCCGGTGCCTTCGGGAGCAGGCTTTAAGAGTACAGAACTCTTGCCATAGTGACCGATGGCCTCATGCGGAATGCTGTTTCCCTCAACAGCTACTTTTATAAGGTTTCTACGAGCGAGAAGCTCTGCCTTTTTGATAGCCTCGGGAACCTCAGCCGCTTTTGCTGCGCCGATACCAACGCTGCCCTTGCCGTCACCGACGACTACGAGCGCGGAAAAACGCATGTTTCTGCCGCCCTTGACGGTCTTGGAAATACGGTTTACCGCAACGAGCTTGCTGGTAAAACCGTCGTCGGGCTTAACTTCTTCACGTTCTCTTCTTGCCATGATGAATGAACCTCCTATTAGAATTTAAGTCCGGCTTCTCTTGCTGCATCCGCAAGTGCCTTTACGCGTCCGGTGTAGAGGTAACCGCCTCTGTCAAAAACAACGGTGGTGATCCCTTTCTCTAACGCTTTCTTTGCAATGTCTGCTCCTACTTTTTCCGCAGCCTGGACCTTTGTAAGTCCGGTTACGTCCATGCCTTTTGCAATGGTGGAGGAAGAAACAAGTGTGTTACCCTTTACGTCGTCAATAATCTGAGCATAAATGTTCGTGGTGGAACGGTATACGTTAAGACGCGGTACCGCAGCCGTACCCGAAACTTTATTACGGACACGCAGGTGTCTCTTCGCTCTGACGGCGTTCTTATTTGCTTTATTGATCATAACGAATTAACCTCCTGTTACTTGCCTGCGGTCTTGCCTTCTTTCTTCACAAGAACTTCGTCCGAATAATGGACACCATAATTGTGATAAGGCTCGACGGGGCGCTTCGACTTGATGATCGCTGCGACCTGACCAACTTGCTCTTTGCTGACGCCGGTAACGACGATCGTGTTTGCATCCGGACAAGTGATTGTAATTCCTGCGGGAATCACATAGTCAATGTTGTGCGAATATCCGAGACTCATCGTAAGCTTGTTGCCTGCGACAGATGCCTTGTAGCCGACGCCTGCGATGATCAAGGTCTTGCTGTACGGAGTTACAACGCCGGTTACCATGTTGTTGATAAGCGCGCGGTAAAGTCCGTGCATAGCCTTGGTCTGAAGGTCTTCGTTATCTCTCGTTACGTGCACTTCGTTGCCTTCGACGGTTATGCCGATATGACGTGAATCGATGTGCTGAGTAAGGGTACCCTTCGGGCCTTTTACCGTAACGATTTGATCTTTGTACTCAACGGTTACTCCCGCGGGTACGGTAATATGTAATCTACCTATTCTGGACATATACGCCTCCCGTTACCACACGTAGGCGAGAACTTCGCCACCGATTTTGTCTTTTCTTGCCTGCTTATCGGTCATAACACCCTTTGATGTCGACACGATTGCGATGCCCAAGCCACCGAGGACTTTGGGAAGCTGTTCGTAACCGCAGTAAACTCTAAGACCGGGCTTGGAGATACGCTTTAGGTTAGTGATAACCTTTTCGTTCTTTGCACCGTACTTAAGTGTGATGACGATATCGCTCTTGCCTTCGTTCTCAACGACTTCCGCGCTCTTTACAAAGCCTTCTTCGACGAGAATATCGACAATTGCTTTCTTCATTTTTGAATTCGGGACGGAAACGGTTTCGTGTTTAGCCGTCAGTGCATTTCTGATTCTGGTCAGTAAATCTGCAATAGGATCTGTAACTACCATAACGTCCTCCTCTCACCAACTCGACTTCTTTACGCCGGGAATTTCTCCCTTGTAAGCGAGTTCTCTGAAGCAAATACGGCAGATACCGTACTTGCGAAGTACAGCGTGCGGACGACCGCAGATCGAGCAACGGGTGTATTCGCGAGTGGAATACTTCTGAGCTCTACGCTGTTTGTTAATCATTGCTTTCTTTGCCATTTGAAATTATCTCCTTTTCCCTATCAGTTCTTGAAAGGCATTCCAAGCTTGACAAGGAGTGCTTTGGCTTCGTCATCGGACTTAGCGGTGGTTACGACACAAATATCGAAACCGCGTACTTTTTCAACCAATTCGTAGGATACTTCGGGGAAAATGATGTGCTCCTTGATACCGAGCGCATAGTTTCCTCTGCCGTCGAATGACTTGCCGGAAATACCACGGAAGTCACGGACGCGCGGAAGCGCGATGGAAATGAGTCTGTCGAGGAATTCATACATTCTCTTTCCGCGAAGTGTTACCTTTGCACCTACTGCCTGTCCTTCACGCAACTTGAAGTTTGCGACGGATTTTTTTGCTCTCGTAACGAGTGCTTTCTGTCCGCAGATTGCTTCGAGTTCTTTGATTGCGTTGGACACACTCTTGGAGTTGTCCTTTACGTCGCCAAGACGCATGTTGACGATGATTTTATCGAGAGCGGGAACTTCGTTAATGTTCTTGTATCCGCGCTCTTTCATTAGCGCGGGGACGATATCCTCTTTGTAGGATTTCATCAAACGGTATCTTCCCGAATCGGTTGTAGTCTCTGCAACAACCTGATTTTTCTTTTCTGCCATTGTAAACCTCCGTTACTTGTCGGAAGACTCATCGGTCTTCTTAGCCGCGGTTTTCTTTGCGGCGGTCTTCTTCTCAGCCGTACCCTCGGCCTTTTTGGTCGCGGTTTTCTTTGCGGTGGTCTTCTTTGCCGGCTTCTCCTCTACCGGAGTTTCGGCTACAGTCTCGTCAGCCTTTGCGGTCTTCTTGGTTGCTTTCTTGTCAGCCTTAGACGCTTTTACATCGAGAGACGCTCCACATTTTACGCAAACTCTGGACTTCTTGCCGTTAACTTCAGCGTTACCTACACGGGTAGCCTTGCCACAAGCGGGGCAGATGATTTGCACGTTGCTGGAATCGATGTTGCCGTTGACCTTCTCGATACCGCCGGGTTGTTGAGCCGAACGGGGTTTGCGATGCTTGGTCACAATGTTCACACCGTCTACGACAACCGTGTGGTTGGTAGGATTGGCGGAAAGGACCTTGCCGGTCTTGCCTTTATCTTTGCCTGCGAGAACGACTACGTTATCGCCTTTTTTTACATGTAATGCCATAATGACGTTCTCCTCCGATTAAATAACTTCAGGAGCGAGGGACACAATTTTCATGAAGTCCTTGTCGCGAAGTTCTCTTGCTACGGGTCCAAAGATACGAGTTCCGCGCGGTTGTTTCTGCGAATCAATAATGACTGCCGCGTTGTCGTCAAATCTTATGTGGGATCCGTCGGGACGATTCACTCCCTGATGCGTACGAACGATGACCGCGTGAACAACGTCACCTTTCTTCACCGCTCCACCAGGGGTTGCACTCTTTACGGAAGCAACTATGATGTCGCCGATATTGGCACTTCTACGGAACGAACCGCCGAGACAACGGATACACATGATCTCCTTTGCGCCGCTGTTGTCCGCAACCTTTAAATAGGATTGAGGTTGTATCATAATCGTTTCTCTCCTTACTTAGCCTTTTCGATGATCTCTACAAGACGCCAGCACTTGTCTTTCGAAAGATGTCTGGTCTCTGCGATGAGCACGGTATCACCGATACCGCATTCATTGTTCTCGTCGTGAGCCTTGATCTTCTTCGTCTTGTTGATTGTCTTTTTGTATAGCGGGTGTTTCGCTTTGTCTTTGATGGCGACGACGATCGTCTTGTCCATCTTATCGGAAACTACTACGCCGACGCGCTCTTTTCTGAGGTTTCTTTCGATTGCTTCTGCCATTTTAGTTTCCTCCGTTAAGCCTTTTTAATCTCGCGCTCGCGAAGAATCGTCTTGATCCTTGCAATGTCGCGCTTGCAGTTTACCATCTGCATGGGGTTAGAGAGCTGACCTGTTGCATGGGAGAAGCGAAGATTGAATAGCTCCTGTTTCAACTCTGCAAGTTTAACGTTTAGTTCGTCGTCTTTCATTTCGTTGAATTTAACTGCTTTCATTACGCTTTAACCTCCTCTGTAGCTTTGTCGGGGCTAGCCGGCATGTCAGTCTTCTTGACAATCTTGCATTTTACGGGGAGCTTGTGCGATGCAAGGCGAAGTGCCTCTTTCGCAATGTCGTCCGAAATACCTGCCATTTCGAACATTACTCTGCCCGGTTTTACTACTGCAACCCAGTACTCGGGTGCGCCTTTGCCGGAGCCCATACGGGTCTCAGCAGGCTTCTTGGTGACAGGCTTGTGCGGGAATATATCGATCCAAACCTGACCGCCACGCTTGATGTAACGGGTCATTGCGATACGAGCTGCCTCGATCTGATTGGAGGTGATCCAACCGGGTTCAAGAGCAACCAAGCCGTAATCGCCGTAAGCTATTACGCCACCCGAAATATCTCTGCCTTTCATTCTGCCGCGATGAACACGACGTCTCTTTACTCTTTTAGGCATTAACATATTACTGTTCTCCTCCTTCGTTCTTGATTACGGGAAGGACCTCTCCTTTGTAAACCCAAGCCTTGATACCGATGATACCAAAGGTGGTGTGCGCCTCTGCAGTGCCGTAATCGATATCGGCACGCATAGTCTGAAGGGGTATCGAACCCTCATGATAACTCTCGGAACGAGCAATTTCTGCGCCGTCGAGACGACCTGCTACCATGATCTTAACACCCTTTGCTCCGCTACGCATAACACGACTCATAGCCTGTTTCATCGTTCTACGGAAGGATGCTCTCTTTTCAAGCTGTTGTGCTACGGATTCTGCAACAAGCGTTGCGTCCATATCGGGACGTTTTACTTCGAGAACGTTGATATGGAGTGAAGATCCGGGATTAACAACCTTGCCGAGCTCTTTCTTTAACTGCTCTACACCTGCACCCTTCGTGCCGATAATCATACCGGGTTTCGAAGTGTAGATGTTGACGACAACCTTGTCCTGAGCACGCTCGATTGCAACCTTGGAGATGCCGAAAGCGTAATACTTCTTTTTGATAAACTCGCGGATCTTGTGATCTTCGAGAATGTATTTAGAGAAGTCTTTCTTGTTTGCATACCACTGAGCGTTCCAACCGGCGATAACGCCTACTCTCAGTCCGTGCGGATTGACTTTCTGTCCCATATTACTTAACCTCCTTGGTGTCAAGCACAACGGTGATGTGACTGGTGCGCTTGTTGATGCGATAAGCTCTGCCTTTGGATACGGGCTGTACGCGCTTTAATATCGGACCGCCGTCTGCATAAATTTCTGCGACGTAGAGGTCAGCTCTAGCTAAACCGTTGTTGTGTTCTGCGTTCGCTGCAGCGGACTGGATGAGCTTGTAAACAACTTCGCTCGCCGACTTCGGCGTAACTGCCAAAGAGTTTAGTGCCTCGACAACTGATTTGCCACGAACTGTATCGATAACAACTCTTACTTTCGAGGGCGAAATGCGAACGAATCTTGCATGTGCGCAAGGTCTGGTATCTTTATTAGCCGCAATCTTTGCGGTTTTTTCTTTCATTCTTTTAGCCATTTGTAAACTCCTTACTTAGCCGAGGTGGTCTTCTCGCCTGCATGCCCCTTGAAGGTACGCGTGGGAGCAAACTCGCCGAGTTTGTGTCCGACCATTTCTTCGGTGCAATACACAGGAACGTGCTTTCTTCCGTCATGAACGGCAATCGTGCAACCGATGAACTCGGGGAATATCGTGGAGGAGCGTGACCAGGTCTTGATAACCTTCTTGTCGTTGGTTTCTGCCTGAGCCTTTACTCTCTCGAACAATTTTTCTTCTACATAAGGTCCTTTTTTGACGCTTCTACTCATAATTCACCTCTAATTTATGCGCTTAACGATAAAGCGATCGCTTGCCTTGCGGTGCTTTCTGGTCTTGTAACCGAGAGCAGGTTTACCCCAAGGAGTAACAGGGCTGGGCATACCGACAGGAGACTTGCCTTCGCCACCACCATGCGGGTGATCGTTCGGGTTCATAACAACACCACGGACAGTAGGTCTTACGCCCATGTGACGTTTTCTACCTGCTTTGCCGAGCGAAACAAGTTCGTGATCAAGGTTTCCGACCTGACCGATCGTAGCCTTGCAGGTAAGAAGCACCATTCTCATTTCGCCCGAGGGCATCTTGAGTGTCGCATACTTGCCTTCTTTTGCCATAAGCTGAGCTGCAGCGCCTGCGGTACGAACAAGGATGCCACCGTTGCCGGGCTGAAGTTCAACGTTGTGAACGAGTGTACCTACGGGGATTGCGCTGAGCGGAAGTGCATTGCCTGCCTTGATATCCGCGTTCTCTCCGCTGACTACTACGTCGCCGACATTAAGTCCCAAAGGAGCAAGAATGTATCTCTTCTCACCGTCTGCATAGTGAAGAAGTGCGATGTAGGAAGTACGATTCGGATCGTACTCGATCGTAGCTACTTTTGCGGGGATGTTATCCTTGTCGCGTAGGAAGTCTACGATACGGTACTTGTTGCGATTGCCGCCGCCGATGTGACGAACGGTGATTCTGCCGTTGTTATTACGTCCACCCGTCTTATTCTTAGAAACGAGCAACGATTTTTCGGGTTTTTCGCTGGTAACCTCTGCAAAACTGCTGACGGTCTTTTGACGAGTACCCGGAGTAATCGGTTTAAATCTTTTGACTGACATTATGATCTCTCCTTAATCCTTATGCAAGACTCTCGAAGAATTCGATTGCTTTGCTGTCGGCGGTAAGTTTGACGTAGGCTTTCTTGAACTTTGCGGTGTAACCCTCGGTTCTACCCTGTCTCTTATACTTGCCACGCACGTTGACTACGTTTACCTTATCGACCGT
>CAVEYH010000007.1:0-7648 GCA_963620055.1 bacterium
ACCTAAGGCTACAGGCAAAGAAAGCAAATAAGCGCACATTCAAGATTGCGTTTGATCGAAGGGAGCTTGCCGACTATCTCGAAGTGGATAGGAGCGGACTGTCAAACGAAATAAGTAAACTTAGACGAGAGGGTTTAATCGAAAATCGCAAGAATGTATTCACTTTGTTGTGAATCGAAAATTGTTTTTCGAGACATAATTTGCGTAGCTGTTATTGACAATATATTGTTACGGTTGTATAATTTATTCGAAATATTTATTCGGAGGATGAAGCTATGAGTAAAAAATTAGTTGCATATTTTTCTGCGAGCGGAGTTACCGCAGACATCGCAAAAAAGCTCGCAAAAGTGGCCGATGCGGACCTGTTTGAGATAGAACCCGAAGTGCCGTATACGACCGCCGACCTTGACTGGACAAACAAGGAGAGTCGTTCCACTATCGAGATGAACGATCCTACGTCGCGTCCGGCGATAAAAGAAAGACTTACGAACATGGCCGATTACGACGTTGTGTTTATCGGATTCCCGATCTGGTGGTATGTTGCGCCCACGATAATCGACACGTTTTTGGAAAGTTACGATTTTGCGGGCAAAACGGTAGTGCCGTTCGCAACGAGCGGAAGTAGCGGTATGGGCAAAACCGTGGCGGTTTTAGAAAAAGTGGCGCCGAAAGCAAAATTTAAGTCGGGCAAAATGCTAAATCGCGCCACTGAAGCCGATATGAAAAACTGGATTGCGTCACTCAGTCTATAAACTTGGGATACAGTAATGAAATACGCATTTATTAACGGAAAAATTCTCGACGGAACAGAGAATATGCAGGTGCTTGACGGACATGATATTCTTGTTGACGAGGATAAAATCGAGGACATAGTTCCGCATGCCGAGCATAACGGATACAAAACCGTCGATCTAAAAGGCGGTTACGTTTGCCCGGGACTAATCAATATGCACGTACATCTTGCTGGCAACGGTAAACCGCAGAAAAAGCAACGTGACAATGCAAAGCTTGTTCGCGTGATAATGGGCAGTGCGCTCACTCGTGCGGTCGCATATAAGTTAGTGTGCAATTTTGCCAAGCTCGAGCTTATGAGCGGTGTTACCACGATAAGGACTGTAGGCGGTCTCGGTAATTTTGATACGAGACTTCGTGGCGACATAACTGCGGGCAAGAAAGTCGGTCCCAGAATTTTGGCGGCAAATCGCGGAATTTCCGTGCCCGGCGGACACATGGCAGGCTCGGTTGCGGTGGAAGCGAAGACAACGGACGAAGCGGTAAAATACCTAGAGGACATTGAAAAAGAAAACGTTGATCTTGTCAAACTTATGATCACCGGCGGAGTGATGGACGCCAAGGAAAAAGGTGTGCCGGGTGAGCTTAAGATGCCACCCGAGATGGTAAAAGCGGTGTGTGACAAGGCGCATGCGTCCGGCTACAAAGTTGCGGCGCACGTCGAATCGCCCGAAGGTGTAAAAGTAGCGCTCGAAAACGGTGTGGACTCGATCGAGCACGGAGCAAAGCCTGACGACGAGATCATTAGACTGTTCAAAGAAAAGAACGCGTACTTATGCACGACGATCTCACCCGCGCTTCCGTATGCGCTGTTTGATCGCTCGATCACAAACGTGACTGAAGTGGAGCAGTTTAACGGCAACGTAGTGTTTGACGGTATAATCGAATGTTCAAAAGCCGCCATAGCAAACTGGATCCCCGTCGTACTCGGTAACGACGTCGGCTGTCCGTGGATAACGCAGTACGACTTTTGGCGCGAGCTTTATTATTTTCACAAGTATGTAGGTGTGTCGAATGCGTTTGCGCTGTACACGGCGACAAAGCGAAGTGCGGAATTGTTAGGTATCGGCGACAAGACCGGCACGATAGAAAAAGGCAAGTGTGCCGATTTTATCGTGACAAAAGAAAATCCGCTCGACGATTTGCGCACGTTGCGGAACCTCGATTATGTCGTGTCGCGTGGGAAAGTTTATAGCACGCCGAAATTTAAGGTAAACAAGCGCGTCAGAACCGAGCTTGATAAATTTATCGATTAGCGAATTAGTAAAATAAAAACAGGAGTAAAGAAACAATGAATTGGGATTGGAATCAGGTATGGGAAACCGTGCAATCGTGGCTAATGAATACGGGCATCAAAGTTGTTATTGCAATAGTATTGCTTATCGTGTCGTTTATGATAATCAATTTTATTACCAAGAGAATAGAAAAGCACGGCAAAAAAGCAGAAGAAAAGCATAAAGTAGACAAGACGCTTTACCGCACGTTGAGTTATGTTTTGAAAATCGGGCTCAAGATTGTAGTCGTGGTATGCTTGATCGGCTACCTCGGCATCAACACCAGCGCGATTACCGCACTTATCACTTCACTTGGCGTAGGCGTTGGCTTGGCCGTCAACGGAACACTGTCGAATTTTGCGGGCGGAGTGCTACTCATAATCACTCGTCCGTTCCGTGACGACGATTATATCGCGGCAGAAGGCTACGAAGGCACTGTCGAAGATATTCATATTTGCTATACGATAATACGTACGGCAGACAATAAGCTTGCGTATCTACCTAACGGCAACTTGTCTACGAGTGCGATAGTGAACTACACGGCAAAAGGTACGAGAAGAGTAGATATGTCATTTACGATCTCATATAATGCCGACTACAAAAAAGCCGAAGAAATTATTTTGGGACTTTGCGACGCGCATCCGCTTATTATGAAAGATCCCGCTCCGGCATCGCGCGTTTCCGCACACGGCGAAAGCAGTATCGTGGTATCGTGCAAATCTTGGTGCAAAGCCGATGACTACTGGACGGTATATGCCGATCTTATGGAGCAAGTAAAGACCGCGTTTGACGAGAACGGTATCGAGATTCCTTACAACCAACTCGATGTTCACGTTAAAAACGACTAATTTATGACAATCGATAGTATAAGTGACGTGGACATAAATGCTTGCACTGCGATATATAATTACTATATCGAAAATACGCGCGTAACAATGGAAGAAAAACCGCTCGGCGGTGCGGAATTTTCAAGTCGAGTAGAAAAGATCTCGGCGCATTATCCGTACCTAGTTACAAGAGACGGCGGAGAAGTACTCGGATATGCGTATCTTGACGTGTTCAACGAGCGAAGCGCATACAACATGACGGCCGATTTGTCTATCTATGTAAGACACGATTCGACAGCAAAAGGTATAGGAAAAGCGCTTTTAACGGCACTTGAAGCCGAAGCTAAAAGCCGTGGAATAGAAGTGCTGGTGTCGCTTATTACCGATGAAAACGTCGAGTCGATCGCATTTCACAAAAGAAACGGATTTATAGAGTGCGGAATGCACCGAATCTTGCATACAAGCTCGGTAAGTATGTGGGACTCACATACATGACGAAAAGGCTTATAGACAGGCGAGCGGAACAAAAATAATCGGTCACGATTAAAAGTGAGGGAAAGTATGGGTAAAATCGTAAAACGAATTTTGATCGCGATAGGTGCCGTTTTTGGGGCGATAGTTTTGGTCGTCGGCGGATACGTCGTTTACGTCGTGGCATCGTATTCCAGAATAGAAGACAACCAAACGCTTGCACCCGAGAATGTAAATGACACTGCTGTTACGACAGAGACGGAGTATACCGTTGTCACGCAAAACTTAGGCTTTGGCGCATACACGGCAGATTATACGTTCTTTATGGACGGAGGCAAAGAGTCGCGCGCAAGAAGCAGTGACAGCGTAAAGTCATGCATCGCTTCGGGAGCGGAAACCGTCAAATCGCTAAATCCCGACTTTGTGTTTTTTCAAGAAGTCGATACCGGTTCAACACGTAGTTACAATATCGACGAGCGTGACATTGTAAAAGAATACTTCGACGGTTTCTCGTCGGTGTTTGCCGTCAACTATCATTCGGCATATTTGTTTTACCCGATATTAGAGCCTCACGGCGCATCGAATAGCGGAATGTTAACGTTTTCAAAGTCCGCGATAACGTCATCGCTAAGAAGAAGTCTGCCAATCTCGACAGGGTTTTCAAAGTTTTTGGACCTTGACCGTTGTTACAGTGTGTCACGAGTGGCGGTGGACAACGGCAAAGAACTTGTGCTTATCAACGTGCATTTGTCCGCATACGGCGGTAGTGACGAGATTCGCTCGGCACAAATGAACATGGTGCTAGGCGAGATACAGACCGAGTACGACAAGGGTAATTACTGTGTTGTCGGAGGTGACTTTAATCACGACTTTACCGGCGATTCCACGCAAAAGCTTAACGGCGGAGAAGAGGTCGATTTCGGTTGGGCTATGCCGTTCCCAGCAGAAATGCTAGAATCGTATCCGGCGGTTGTGCGTGCCACCGAGTACTCGAACGGACTAAAACCTACTTGCCGTAACTGTGACGTTCCGTACGAAGAAGGTAACTTCACAATTATTGTCGACGGATTTTTGACGAGCAAGAACGTGGAGATCACCTACCTTGATAACGTGGTTACGGGTTTTACTTATTCCGATCACAATCCGGTGGTAATGAAGTTCAAACTAAAATAGCCGAGTTTGCAAACGAATTTTAGCACAAATCATTGACTAAGCATTTTTTATATGATAAACTTACGGTGTAACATAGAGGCTTTGATTGTAGATTGAAGCCTTTATAAATAAAAGGTGGCTTTATGGACCCGACGAAACCACGAAAAAAGCTATTTACGGAAGAATATAACAAGATACCCGATTACGAGCATCTTTTTTACGAAGAACCCGGCGTGCCGGAAAAAAAAGGTTCGCGTATTCTCGGCAAGATCTTAAGAATGAATATTTGGTCACTCATTTTGTCAGGGCTTGTATATTTACTTCAAGCCTCTCCGACGTGGGCGATGCCTATAGTGACGTCCAACATAATCAATATAGTGACAGACACGATAAAGAACGGTACGGGCGTTTCGGCAGAAGTTTGGAAACAGATAATAATCAATGCGGCCGTGTTGGCCATTTTAATCTTGCAAAATGTGCCGTCCACAATGCTATGTTGGAAAATAAACAGTCGCATGTTGCGTAGAATCAGCGCGGGAATAAAATGCTCGGTCGTGCGCAAATTGCAGAGTTTGTCGATAACATATCATAAAGATATTGAATCCGGCAAGATCCAATCAAAATTTTTGAAAGACACTGTCCAGATCGATAACTTTTTCAGTCTCATAGTGTTTGCGCTCCTTCAATACATATTGAGCGCAACCGTTTCGATAATTATTTCCGTATATACGAACGGCATAATATCCCTGTTTTTCTTGTTTGTGATACCTATCAACGTACTACTTACATGGCTGTTTAGAAAGAAGATAAGCACCGTTAACCATGATTTTAGGAAGAAAAACGAAGACGTGTCGGTAAAACTTACTAACATGCTCACCATGATGCCGGTCACGAAGGCGCACGGACTTGAAAATATCGAGATCTCCTCAGTAGAATCGTCCGTAAAAGAACTGACGATGTCAGGGCTAAAAATGGATAGAGCTTACGGTAAGTTCGGTTCATGTTCGTGGGTTACAAATACACTACTATCCGCCGTATGTTTGATTTTCTGCTCGATCTTGGCATTGCATGGTTATATATCGATCGGCGAGGTCGTATTGTGTCAATCGTTATTTTCGTCCATTAGCAGTTATGTGTCCGCGATAATCAATATTTTCCCGCAATTGTCCGCGGGTGTAGAGGCTCTCCATTCCGTTTCCGAGATAATGAACGCGCAGGACGTCGAGATAAACACCGGTAAAAAAGTCGTGCCTGACATTGACGGCAACGTGCGATTCGATCACGTCTTTTACAAATATCCCGACGGCGAAGATTATGTTATCAAAGATTTTAACCTCGACGTAAAGCAAGGCGAATGTATAGCCGTTGTCGGTGCGTCCGGATCGGGCAAGTCTACAATAATGAATATAGTAATAGGCTTTTTGATGCCGACCGACGGACAAGTGCTGATCGACGACAAATCGCTGGCGGAATTAAATTTGTCCGAATATCGTCACCATATATCTGTCGTCCCGCAAAACAGCGTGCTATTCTCCGGCTCTATTCGCGAGAATATCACATACGGATTGAGCGCATACACCGACGAGCAATTAAGCAAGGCGGTCGAAATGGCTAATCTCAACGAGTTCGTGGACAAGCTCCCGCAAGGGCTTGACACTCGCATCGGCGAAAATGGTGACAAACTCTCCGGCGGACAAAAGCAACGAATCACGATCGCGCGTGCGCTCATTAGAAATCCTAAAATACTCATTCTCGACGAAGCGACTTCCGCGCTCGACAACATATCCGAATACCATGTGCAAAAAGCAATATCGTCATCGATAAAGGGAAGAACCACGTTTATCGTGGCGCATAGACTTTCGACAATACGAGATGCCAATAGAATTGTCGTCATGGAGAACGGAATTGCTGTCGAGATCGGTACATACGACGAGCTCATGCAGAAAAAAGGCAAATTTTATGAACTTAAATGCCTAAACGAAATGAATCTAAAAGAAGCCGAAACGGGACTTGCGTAAAGCATAGTTCGGCAAACAGCATAGCAACATAAGAATAGACACACTTACGATAGAAGTTTGTGTGTCTATTTTTCGCATTTTATATGAATTACGGTATTTTCGTCATGTGGCGGAACCGAGTAACTTATATCGAGCAAAAAACCGTTTTCGGTCTCGTTAAAGGTTAGGTAGCATAGTCGAATATTCGGTTCAAGGAACTCACCGTCGGCGGTTTTTAGCGTCAAACTCGATACTTCCCCCAAGACAAGTTCATAACCGACTTCGGCTGTCTTTACGATCTTTGCCGATTTTCCGTCGGTTTCTATGCGAAAGACTGCATCGTCTATGCTAAACCGTACCGCATGGCGCACGGAAGAGCGCAGATATCTCGCAGGTATCGGATCGGGAGAGAGTAACTCTATATAGATTTTCGCGTCATCAGTCATAGACTATATTATACGCACCGAACATAAACTTGTCAAGGAGCAAGGACTAAAATGCCAAAGCACAAGCATAGTGACACTACTCATGCAATAGACGATAAACACGACTAATTTTGATAAATTCCGCAAATTTATGACAAATGACTTAAAAATGCTTGCGTGTTTTATAAAAATGTGGTATAGTCTTTTAGTGTCTTATGGCGTGTGCCGTAACGAATAACGAGAGGTAATAGTCAAATGAAATTCAATTTAGCTAATTTAGCGGGCGTTGCGTCTTGGGTTTCCGAGTCGTTCCCGATTATAAGAATGGTACTCCTTATTGTCATCGCGGTTTTGTCTTTTGCGTTGATTTTCGTCGTTTTGTTCCAACCCGGCAAAGAGGACGGAGGCATGGGAGCGCTTGGCGGAAGCACTTCCGATACGTTCTATTCGAAGAACAAGTCGCAGACTTGGGAGAGCATGCTAAAACGCTTGACGATTGTATTGTCTATCGCCATTGCGGTGTTGGCAATCGTATTCTTTGTGACCGTTGCAATTTACAGCGGTATGTAAGATGAATAATGAGCGGACGGGTTGTTTTCGTCCGCTTTATTTTTTGTGACTCGGCAGAGAAACCGTTGTCGCAAGTTAAGTTTATAGGCGCGCCGAAAAATGATACGGGCGCGTTTTGTATGTTGTGAGGTGATAGTGAT
>CAVEYH010000007.1:7658-8869 GCA_963620055.1 bacterium
GTGATTATGTACAGAAACAATTTTAGAAGAGAAGAAAGTAATGCCAAAAAAGGCGGTAAATCATTTAACAAAAAGGGCAATTACAAAAAAAGCACATCGAATAGACGAGTAGGCGATTATGTCGAAGGCAAAGTACAAGGTAGCGGAAAAGGTTTTGCATTCCTGATACCGAACGACGGCGGGGAGGACCTTTTCATTGCCGCTCGCGATCTTTTCGGCGCGATCCATGGTGACGACGTCGTAGTTAAAGTCATTAGTAACCACAGAGGCGGCGGCGAGTGTGAAGTATTAAAAGTGTTACAGCGCAATATAACCGATGTTGTAGGAGTATTCGACGGTTTCAACGTCAATTCGTCCGATCGTGGACTTGGCTCGATCAAAGTCGAATTTAGCGGCATAAAGGCGCAAAAAGGCGATAAGGTTGTGGCAAAGATTCTTGACGGTAGCCCGATCCGTTGCAAGATAGCCGAAGTTTTGGGACGCGAAGGCGATACTCTTGCCGATATTATGGGTGTGATTCGTTCGTACAAGCTCCGCGAAGATTTTCCTTCGGCCGTTATGCGAGAGACGGCCACGATACCGAACGAGGTATCCGATGCCGAAGAAAAGAATAGACGGGACTTTCGTGGAGATGTTGTCGTGACTGTGGACGGGGCGACGTCGAAAGACTTTGACGATGCAATTTCTGTTATAAAAAAGGCAGACGGGTACCGTCTTTTTGTGCATATCGCAGATGTAGCCGAGTATGTCACCGATGGATCTCCGCTTGATCGTGAAGCAATCGAGCGCGGTACCAGCGTATATTTTGCAGATCGCGTACTCCCGATGCTTCCGGAAAAGCTGTCGAACGGCATTTGTTCGCTTAACGAGGGCGTAGACAGACTGGTTTTAAGTTGCATAATGGACTTTGACGGCGAAGGAAATATCGTTTCGCACGAGATTTGTGAGGGCGTTATCCGTTCGACCGCGCGCATGACGTACGATTGGGTTGAGAAAATCCTAGACGGTGATAAAGAAGAGATAAAGCGTGCCGACGAGAAAAACATAGACATAGTGCCGATGCTTCGCGCGGGGAAAGAGCTTGCCGAGTTACTCATGAAAAAACGTATCGCTCGATGTTCTGTCGAGTTCGACATCGAGGAAAGCGAAATCGTAATGGGTGAAAACGGCAAAGTGTTGGACGTGAGAAAGCGTGCGCGCCTGTTTTCGCA
>CAVEYH010000007.1:8968-19301 GCA_963620055.1 bacterium
TTGGTGGCAAACGAAACCGTAGCACAGCATTTTGCGACGAGAAAAGTGCCGTTCGTGTACAGAGTGCACGAGACTCCGCCACTCGAAAAAGTTGAAAGCCTCAACGATTATTTGGGCGCGTTCGGACTGTCAGTTCCCGATCGTCCCACACCGCAAGACTACGCACACCTTGTTGAGAGCCTTGACGAAAGCGTAAAAGGCGCGATCAATCGTGTAGCACTACGTTCTATGTCAAAAGCGGAGTACAAGCCCGAGTGTCTCGGTCACTTTGGCCTTGCGGCCGAGTACTATTGCCATTTTACTTCCCCGATCCGCAGATATCCGGACCTTAGTATCCATAGAATAATCAAGTATTTCTTGCGCGGAGGAACGGATTTTAAGAAGAAGTTCGGCGCATTTGTGTCCGAAGCGTCCACAAAGAGTAGCGAGCGCGAGAAAATTGCCGAAGAGGCGGAGAGAAAAGTCGACGACTTACTCAAGGCAAAGTATATGGAGGACAAGATCGGTGAAAAGTATCCCGCCACGATCAGCGGTGTGACCGAATGGGGACTGTTCTGCGAACTTGACAACAGCGTCGAGGGCATGATTCGCATCGAATCGCTAGGTAGTAATTTCAAGTACGACGAAAAACGTATGCTACTCGGAAACGGAGTGAAGGTTTACCGCATGGGCGATAGCATCGATATTCGTGTCGAAGCCGTCAATTATGATCGCATTTCGTTCACGCTAGACACGGAAACAAAGTAACTAGCGATATAATTTGCAATAGTGATTTTGAATAAAGCAAACCGCTAAAAACTGAGTTGAGTAAATTCTCACGCCGTTTTTTGTTTATGACGGCAAAAAGCGTTGCAAAAGTCGGGTAATTGTTATATACTATTATCTGTAATATTATGCCGTTTTGGCTAAAATTTGGCTTGCAACGGCAACAAAGAGAGGTCAAAGAATGAAACTCGGAGTTGTAGGGCTTCCGAACGTAGGAAAGAGTACGCTGTTTAATGCGATAACGAATGCGGGTGCAGAGTGCGCAAACTATCCGTTCTGCACGATTGAGCCGAACGTCGGTGTGGTAGCCGTTCCGGACGAGCGACTTGACGTACTTGCAAAGATGTACGATACCAAGAAAGTTACACCGGCCGTACTTGAATTCGTCGATATAGCAGGACTTGTAAAAGGCGCATCCGCGGGTGAGGGACTCGGGAATAAATTTTTGTCGCACATTCGCGAAGTGGACGCCATCGTGCACGTGGTCAGGTGTTTTGACGATTCGAATATTATACACGTTGATGGCACGGTCGATCCGTTGCGCGACATAGATACGATCGATCTCGAGCTTATTCTATCCGATCTCGAGAGTGTAAAAAAGCGTCTCGACAAGGCGGAAAAGTACGTTAAAACCGGTGAAAAGAGTTATATAGAGGAAGCAGAACTTCTTCGAAAGATCAACGATACGTTGGAGAGTGGCAAGCCCGTTCGTTCGCTTACGCTCAACGAAGACGAAAAGGCAATGACCGACAGGTTTTTTTTAATCACTTCAAAACCCGTGATCTATTGTGCGAATATCGGAGAGAGCGATATCGGAAAGGCTAATGAATACTCGCAAAAAGTCAAGGAATTTGCCGAAAAGGAAGGCTCGGAATATATCGAGATTTGTGCAAAAATTGAGGAAGAGATCGCAGCACTTCCGAAAGAAGAGCGTGCCATGTTTTTGGAAGAAGAGGGACTTGCCGAGAGCGGACTCAATCGTATCATAAAGAAAGGGTATGAACTGCTGGGACTTATCAGCTATCTCACGGCCGGTGAAAAAGAAGTGCGTGCTTGGACGATCGAGAAAGGCACGAAAGCACCGCAGGCGGCAGGCAAGATCCACAGTGATTTTGAAAAAGGCTTTATCCGCGCCGAGATCGTCAGTTACGATGATCTTGTCGAGTGTGGCGGATTCAATCAGGCAAAAGAAAAAGGCAAGGTTAGGAGCGAAGGCAAAGACTATGTTTTCCGTGACGGTGACGTAGCATTGTTCCGCTTTAACGTGTAATTACGAGTAAAAACAGACCAAGGGAAAATATCAAATGGATTTTAAGAAGACATTAGCGGGAATACTTGCGCCCGAGAACGTAACCGAAGACGAAGTATACGCGGCACTCGCGCCCACGCCGGACATAAGCAAAGGCGATATATGTTTGCCGTGTTTCAAGTTTTCAAAGGCATTGAGAAAGAGTCCGCAAGCGATCGCGGAGGAATTAAAAAAACGTCTCGACGAAAACGGTTGTGATTTTATCGAAAAATCGGCGGTCGAGGGTGGTTATCTCAATATTTTTTACAACAGAAGCAAAGCTGCGGAAGACCTTATGGCGGAAGTTAAGCGAAACGGCGGTGTCGTTGTTCCGAAAAAAGCCAACGGCAAGACAATTTGCATAGACTATTCGTCGATCAATATTGCGAAGCCGTTCCACATAGGACACTTGCTTACCACCGTTATCGGCGGATCACTATATAGAATTTACAAGTATTTAGGATACAATGCGGTTGGCATCAATCACCTAGGCGATTGGGGTACACAATTCGGCAAAATGATCACGGCATACTTGCGTTGGGGCGACGATGCGGACATCGAAAAACGCGGAGTGCGCGCACTATTGGATCTATACGTTCGTTTTCACAGTGAAGCGGAAACGGATAAAGAATTAGAGGACGAAGGCAGAGCTTGGTTCAAGAAGATCGAGGACGGTGACAAGCAGACCCTCGAAATTTTCGGAAAGTTCAAGGACATCACGTTAAAGGAAGTCGAACGCGTTTACGACAGACTCGGAATAGTGTTCGATTCGTATGCCGGCGAGAGTTTTTATAACGACAAGATGCAACCGATTATCGACGATCTAAAAGCCAAAGGCTTACTTACCGAGAGCGAAGGCGCGAGCGTCGTGGATCTTGAAAAGTACGGCATGCCCCCTTGCCTTATTCTCAAATCGGACGGAGCGACATTGTACGCAACGCGAGACCTTGCCGCCGCCGTTTACCGCAAAGACCACTACGATTTTTACAAAAATTTATACGTTGTGGCGTATCAACAGAACTTGCATTTCCGTCAGTTGTTCAAAGTGCTAGAACTCATGGGTTACGATTGGGCAAAAGACTGCGTACACGTTGCGTTCGGCATGGTGAGTCTAGAGGGACAAGGCGCATTGTCCACGCGTAAAGGTAACGTTGTATTCCTTGACGACGTACTCGATGCCGCCGTTCAAAAGGCCGAAGAGGTCATCGACAGTAAAAATCCGAACCTTGAGAATAAAAAACAAATCGCAACGGAAGTCGGTGTCGGAGCGGTTGTATTCGGCGCGCTGTGTTCGGGCAGAATAAAAGACCTGTCGTTCTCGCTCGACAAGGCATTGTCTTTTGAGGGCGAAACCGCACCATACCTACAATATACCCATGCGCGTTGCCGTTCGGTTGTCGAGCGTGCCGGCGAAATAAACGGCAAATTCGATTCGAGTGTACTTGACGACGACGATTCGTTTACGCTTGTACGGCTTATAGGCGAATTTGACAAAACGGTCGAAGCTGCCGCAGAGAAGTACGAGCCCAGCATATTGTCACGTTACCTTCTCGACGTTGCGGCGGCTTATAACCGCTTCTACCTAAATTGTAGAATCATCGGGCAGGCACCGGACGTAAGTTATACTCGTCTCGCGCTAACGTCACTCGTTGCCGAAGTGCTTAGAAAGGGTCTGGATCTACTGCTCATTAAAGCACCGGACAAGATGTAATATAACAATGATAAAACGGTTTGATTGAGGTCAAACCGTTTTTTTGTATATTATCCGAGTATGTGTATAAGATAATAAAATATATAGACATTTTTACGAATATATGCTAGAATAAGAAAAAAGTGTAGTGTCGCTATACGAATGCGACAAGGTGGAGAAACAATGCAAGTCATCGGCAATTCGTGGGACGAAATACTTGAACAAGAATATGAAAAGCCGTATTTTACGGAGCTCACGTCGGCAGTTGACCGCGAGTATGCGGAGGCAACGGTGTATCCGCCGAAACCCGAGATCTATTCTGCGTTCAAATCTGTGCCGTACGACGACGTAAAAGTCGTTATTTTAGGTCAAGATCCGTATCACGGACAGGGACAGGCTAACGGCATGGCGTTTGCCGTCGGTAAGGGCGTACCGCTTCCGCCGTCGTTAGTCAATATTTTCAAAGAAATCGAGTCGGATACGGGCGCAAAACCGCAGGGTAGTACGCTTACCGGCTGGGCAAAGCAAGGTGTATTATTGCTAAACACAGTGCTTACCGTACGTAGCGGACAACCGCAATCACATTCGAGACTCGGCTGGCAACGTTTTACCGATGCTGTGATATCGTCGCTGTCAAGACGAGAAAAACCGATGGTTTTCATGCTATGGGGCGCGAACGCAATCAATAAAAAACCGCTTATCGGTACATCACACTTAATTTTGGAGAGTGTGCATCCGAGCCCGCTGTCGGCATACCGCGGATTTTTCGGTTGTAAGCACTTTACAAAAGCGAACGAATTTTTGATTGCTAACGGCATGATGTCTATCGATTGGGCGTATGTCGACGATACGAGCGACAATTTATCGGAATATTACTCGAGTAACGGTAAGATAATACGCGTATAGAACGAACACGGAGAAAACAATGATAAAAGGCATAAAAATCAAGTTATTTGGGATTGTGACGGCTGTAGTTGTGGGCCTGTTTTCGTTATGTGCTTGCGATAGTAATGACGTCACGCCTACACCGAGCAACGAAACACACGAAAAATCGCGTGTCGACATTGTCGAGAGTAGCGAAAAATTTTCAGTAGAAATAGCCACGGTTTCCAAGACGGGTACCGGCACAATCATAGATTCCGATGCAGATTCCGTTACAATAGCGACATGCTATCACCTTACCGGCTACGATGCCGGCGCGATCGAGCTTCGGTTTTACGGCGAGGATGCTTTTGAAAGCGGAAAAGACAAAATAACGCTCTTAGGGTATAGTGAGCAATTTGACCTTGCGATTTTTAAGGTCTGTAAAGCCGATTTTAACGGCGATGCCCCCACAAAAGCAAGCGGTTTGCAGAAAAAAGGCACAGGCGTAGTCGTGCTCGGCAATGCGTTCGGGCTGGGAATCTCGGCATTTGAGGGAGTAGTTTCGCTTCCCGAGACGATTGAGAGCGAAGAAGGCTACTTAAAGCCCATGATGCGCATTACGGCGGCAGGGAATCAGGGTAACAGCGGTGCACCGGTATTTACCGAGGACGGCAAACTTTTGGGCATCGTGCTAGGCAAACGCACTGGAGGAGAGGGTATGACCTACGTTTTGCCGATCGCAATAGTCGATGCGCTGTATGACAACGCAAAAGACGGCACTTCAATCGGCAATATCGAGTATACCGCAATAAAATTTACGTCCGGCGAAACGACCGAAAACGGAGTGACAAAGAGAAACGTCGTAGTCTCACTCGGGAACGACGATAATAAAATCAAAGTAAAATATGCAAACGGTGAGTTTTTGTATAGCGATACCGAGTCAAACACGAAAATAAAAAAGATAAACGGCAACGACATGCCGAATAACATTATCGATTTTACTGCCGAGATCGTAAGGAAACACAATGTGACATTCCTTGCTGGTGGGAAAACATACGAGATTTAGTGATGATGACGGGAAACAACAAGAATACGCAAAAAGTCAATTACGATGCGCTTACCGAATCGGCACTTTCGACGGCGGGGAGCGTGCTTTTGCATTGTTGCTGTGCGCCGTGTGCATCGTCCGTCACCGAGCGAATAATTAAGACGATAAAGCCGGTATTATACTATTATAATCCGAATATTTATCCCGAGACCGAGTATAAAAAACGGTTGAGAGAACTCGAAAAACTAGCATTGCATTTTTCATTGGAGCTTATATCCGAGCCGTATGACGAACAGGAATTTTTAAGTGCGGTAATAGGGCTTGAGACCGAGCGCGAGGGTGGAGCGAGATGTCCCGTGTGTTTCCGCATAAGGCTGGAAAAGACGGCGGAGCGAGCAAAACGTGAGGGGTTAAACTCATTCTGTACGACGCTCACCGTCAGTCCGCACAAAAATGCCACGATAGTGAATTCAATAGGCGAAGCAATATCGTCACGGCAAAATATCGCATGGATACCGTCGGATTTTAAGAAACGCAACGGGTTTTTAAGATCGTGTCAAATGTGTCGCGAACTTGATATATACCGTCAAAATTATTGTGGATGCAGGTTTTCGCTTTCTACAGAGGTGAGCGAATGACGCTAGAAGAAAAAATCAAAAATTTGCCCGAGAATAGTGGCGTGTACATCATGCACGATAAGGCGGGCAACATTATTTACGTTGGCAAAGCGGTCGTGCTGAAAAACCGTGTTCGACAGTATTTCAATCACTCGCCAAAGCCTGCAAAAGTGCAAGCGATGGTTGACAATATCGCAGACTTCGAGTACATGATCACATTGACCGAAAAAGACGCGCTCGCACTCGAAGCCAACCTTATAAGAAAATACAAACCGCACTATAATATACTGTTAAAAGACGACAAGCATAGTCCGTATATCAAGATTGACATGCGCGAGGAATATCCCACGATAGAAGTTACGCGCAAGGTGCGCCGTGACGGTGCGAGATATTTCGGCCCGTTTTTTAACGGAATCAGAGTGAACGATATAGTCGGTGTGATTCGTAGCGCATACCGTATGCGTGCTTGCCCGAAAAAGATGCATAAAAAAGATCGTGCGTGCCTAAATTATCATATAGGCTTGTGTCTGGCTCCGTGCATGGGCTACGTCACAAAGGAAGAATACCACGAAGTTGTAATGCGCGTCGTAAAGTTTTTGATCGGCTATGACGATGGTGCGGAAAAACTGCTCACCGAACGCATGAATTCGGCTGTCGAGCGCGAAGAATTCGAGCGTGCGATAACGTACCGCGATCAACTCGAGATGCTAAAAAAACTTCGCGAACGTACCGTCGCAAACCTCGGTAACGTCACAGACGTGGATGCGTTTGCCTATGCCGATAGCGGAGATTACGGCGTGATGAGCGTAGCAATGGTGCGTGGCAACAAGATGATGGGTGTGAGGAATTTTTCCGTGACCGATGCTGTCGGTGACAAAGGCGAGTTGTTTTCGTCGTTTGTGGCGCAGTATTATTCCGGTAACAACGAGATGCCCGAAGAAATTTGTTTTGAAGAAGAGTTCGATGCGTCCGCGCTCACCGAGTTCTTATCTGTAGCGACGGGCAAGTCCCCGATCGTATCGTTTCCGAAGAAGGGTACGCGTTCGAGACTTGTCAAGACCGCAAAGTCTAACGCATCGGATTACCTTGTAAAGTCTGTCGAAAAATCGGAGCGAGAGCGCGATATGACTGCGGGTGCGACAAAACAGTTGTGTAAAATTTTAGGAATCCCGAGCGCGCGCAGAATTGAGTGCTACGATATCTCAAATATAAGCGGAGTGGACAAGGTTGCATCGCAATCCGTGTTTATCGACGGCAAGCGATCCCCGAGTGATTACCGCAAATACAAGATAAAAACCGTCGAAGGCTCGGACGATTTTAGATGCATGGCGGAGACGATGCGCCGACGTTTTACGCGAGCCACGGACGGAGACGAAAAGTTTACCGATCTTCCCGATCTTATAGTCATTGACGGCGGAAAAGGTCAGTTATCGTTCGCATACGATATTATGTGTCAATTAGGCTACGACATACCCATGGTGGGACTTGCTAAAAAAGAAGAAGAGATTTTTACTCAGTACAGCCCCGATCCGATCGTTATTCCGCACGACAACTATGCTTTACGGCTATTACAGCGTGTTCGTGACGAAGCGCACCGTTTTGCGATAACGTATCACAGAAAATTACGTTCGCGCCGATATTTTTCCGAGCTTGACGAAGTGCCTGGAGTCGGACCGGAACGTCGCAAGATTTTGCTTAAAACTTTCGAGAATCCCGCCGATATTAAGAATGCCGACGTAGAAACGTTGGTGGCGGTAGAAGGGATCGACCTTCGCACCGCACACAGCATCAACGATTATTTTGAAAAGAAACGTATAGAGGATGCAAACAAAGTAAAGACAAATCCACGTAAGAAAGATGACCTTGTATCGGTCACGCGCATCACGGACGATATTATTTAGACGCACTTAAACGGTTGCGAAAAACGGGGAAATAAGGTACAATAATTATTACCATGGAGGTATTATGAAATACGACCTTGTGTTTTCCGATTTTGACGGGACACTGTTAAAAGACGATCTTACCGTCGACAAGAGTACGGCGGATGCCATACGCGATTATATAAGCCGAGGCGGTCATTTTGTCGTGTGTACGGGCAGAATGGCCAGATCAATGGACGGTTGGCTCGACTACCTAGGGATAGGCAAACAGAGAATTGCGGTTGTCGGGTTTCAGGGCTCGTTTGTTCCGAACACGGATGGCAATGTGCTGTACGAGTGTACCGTACCGCATGCTTCGGTCGATAAAATCTTGTGTTTTGCCGAAAAGCATAATTTGTACGTGCATTTTTACGATGCCGAGTACGTCTACGTCAGTGAGATAAACGACATAAACCTCGAATACAAGCGCATAACACAGGTGCCGTTAAAGTCCGTCGGCAACCTTCGCGAGTACCTTCACGCAAATCCGAATTTGTCAGTATTGAAAGCCATGATCATGGTAGATCCCACCGATGCGAAGCGGGTGTATGCCGAGTGCGACAAAGAAGAGTTTGGCGAAGTGGATCATTACATGTCGAGCGATTCGTACCTAGAATTTGCCAGCATTTACGGTGGCAAGGGTACTGGGCTTAAAAAAGTTGCGGAGCTTTACGGAGTGCCGATAGAAAAGACGATAGCGATAGGCGACAGCCAAAACGATATTTCCATGCTAAAGGCCGCAGGGCTCGCTATAGCGGTCGGCAACGCGCGAGCAGACGTAAAAGCAGTCGCGGACTATGTTACTGTAACCAATGACGAAGGTGCGGTGAAAGCCGTGTTAGAAAAATTTTGCGGAGGGAACGAATAATGCCGCTAATAACAGAATTACAAGAAAACGAAACCGATGTTCTTATCAAAGACTTTGCGGAAAGGCTAAACCTTGAAATATTGCATAAGGGCAAACGTCGCAAAATGCATATCGCGACGTTTAACATAAATCGCCCCGGACTACAATTAGCCGGCTATTTTGAGCATTTTTCTGCTGAAAGAGTGCAGGTCATAGGCGAACAAGAGACCTCGTACCTAAAACATAAGACACACGAAGAGAGAGTAGTCGCTTGCGAAAATCTATGTAAATACGAGTTTCCGTGTTTAGTGTTAACCACGGTGCTAGAACCTATTCCGGAGCTTATGGATGCCGCAAAAAAGTACGGAAGAAACGTGTTCCGTTCGTCGCTTCGCTCTACCGCGTTCATGAACGAGATCAGCATTTATCTTAACGAACTATTGGCTCCGACGGAGACGATTCACGGAGTATTGGTTGACCTATTCGGCGTGGGAGTGTTAATAGTCGGTAATTCCAGCGTTGGTAAATCGGAAACCGCACTCGAACTAATCCAGCGCGGACACAGACTTGTGGCGGACGATGCAGTATGTATAAAACGCATTTCCGACAAGCTCGTCGGTACCGCTCCCGCAAACATACGTCACTTTATGGAAGTGCGCGGAATAGGTATCATCGACATAAGCGCAATGTACGGAGCCGGCGCGATCAGACAGACAAAAGTAGTTGACCTTGTCGTACGGCTTGAACGTTGGGACGAAAACAAACAATATGACCGCTTGGGTGACGAAGCACAGTATTATACGCTTCTCGAAACCGAGCTTCCGCTTTATGTCATTCCCGTAAAACCAGGGCGCAACCTCTCCGTCATTTTGGAGGTTGTTGCGCGCAATCACCGCCTTAAATCCATGGGTTTTAGCGCACTCGAAGAGCTTCAAAATCGCATGGCCGCATCGATGGCAACAAAATCGGAAGACTAAAGGCTAGCGCGTTTGGAGCTAGCAAAATAAAAAATGAAAAACACGGGCTATAAAATTTTAGGCTTGTGTTTTTTTTTGCATTTGGTTGATATATTTTCGATTATGGTATATAATACAAAACATAATAATAAAAGTTAAAACAGAGGGAAATTGTAGTGTTTGTGTCTGTTGAGATTGAATATTAAAGTATAAAGGATTAGATATGAATAAAAGTCCGCGTTGCTTATTTTATAGTAAATTTGAAGAATTTTTGAACTCAGACACAAATGCTGTGTTTGGTTTTTTGTGTGATAATTATCACGGTATAGACCTTACGAC